>NZ_JBFUMH010000004.1:0-153350 GCF_054049475.1 Microvirga sp. P5_D2
GTTCACAAAAGTGAAAAGGCTGCGCAGTGTCTGAAGCAACGTTCACAAAAGTGAAAAGGCTGCGCAGTGTCTGAAGCAACGCGGAGCCTGGTTCCTGTTCCTGCCGGCTTATTCGCCCGATATGAACCCCATTGAACAGGCCTTTGCCAAGATCAAGGCACACTTGCGCAAGGCCGAGGCGCGAACGTTCGACGCGCTCTGGCGCGCCCTCGGCGACATCTGCGATTTGTTTGAGCCGCACGAGTGTTGGAACTACCTCAAGGCTGCTGGATATGCGTCCGATTAAACATCCGATGCTCTAGCCCTCCCCGCAAGGGGAGAGAACGTGCCCCTCCCTCGGAGCGTCGCTGAGCGCCTAAAGGCCCTCACATGACTGCAAAGGTTCCGGGTGTTGCACAGCACCTACAGCTTTTGCCCCCTCCCTCCACTAGCTTAACCCTTCCGAACACGCCCAACAGACGATTGCCTCAAGCCTCATGGTCCGCCCCATCTCCCACACGGCCAACCCCTCAGCGGATGCCGCCTCCATGCTGCGGCGAATCGGCTTTGCGATCCTGTTTCTCGTGATTCCGTCGGTGGCGTTCCTGACCCGGCGCGCCATGGTCATCCTGGCGCCTCTGGCCGTGGTTTTGATCGTGCTGGCCTCTATCCTGGACGGCAGCGCCAGGCAGCCCATGCAACGCCTGACCGACCTGCTGGGGTCGCGCGGGATCCTGGCAGGCGGCGTCCTGCTGCTGTGGGCCTGCCTCTCCCTGATCTGGACGCCGTTCCTGCCCCAGGCCTCCGAGCGGCTCTTCAACATCATCGTCATGGGCCTGATGGCGCTCGTCGGGTATCTGGCCCTGCCCGAGCGCATGCGCTCGGCCAATCTTTACCTGTTGCCCCTCGGCGTCGGCCTTGCCGCCCTGGTCGCCGTGCCCCTGGTCCTGAAGGAAGGCGCGCGCCTCGACCCGGAGGGTCTGAGCATCGAGCGTGGCATGATCGTGCTCGTCCTGCTGCTCTGGCCCGCCGTTACTTGGCTCCATTCCAGGGGCCGCAACCTCGAGGCGTTGGCCCTCGTCCTGGCGGTCGCGCTCGGCGCTTTTGCCGCCACGGACGGCCTGCCGCTTTACGGCATGGCCATCGGCGCCCTCGCCTTCGCTCTCACCGCCACGAGCCCGGCTTTGGGCTCGCGCTTCGTCGCATTCGCCATGGCAGGCCTCCTGCTGTTGGCCCCTGTTCTCCCCTTCGTCCTGAAGCCTCTGAGCGACGGTGTGCTGGGGCCGAATTCCGCGGCGGCTTTGAGCCTTGGCGTGTGGCGCGACACCATTCTCGCCGATCCGCTGCGGCTGCTCACCGGCCATGGGCTGGAAACATCCATCAGGGGGCGGATCTATGGGATCATCCCCTCGCGCGCGCCCTCGACCCTGCTGTTCGAAATCTGGTACGAGCTTGGCCTCATCGGCGCACTCGCCGGGGCGATCCTGCTCTATCGCGCCGCCATGGGCGCACAGGGCCATCGCCCCATCCTCGGCCCCGGCATCATGGCTGCCTTCGCCACCGCCTTCGCGCTCGGTTGCTTCGGCATCGGCACCACCCAGGTCTGGTGGTTCACGGGCCTGATCATGCTCGTGCTGATCTTCGTGGCGATCGAACGCGGGCAGTTCCGCACCACACGCCCCAAGGCCATCCTGAGCCGCCGCGCTTGACCTTCGGGCTTTAGCTTGGTTCGGTAGGCATTCCCGATCATGCCGGAGGTGCGTTCATGCCGATCATCAACCGCGTTGCCGATCTCACCGATGAGATCACCGCCTGGCGTCGGGATTTCCATGAAAATCCGGAGCTTGAATACGACGTCCACCGCACCGCCGGGATCGTGGCTGAGAAGCTGAAAGATTTCGGCTGCGACGAGGTGGTGACCGGGCTTGGCCGCACCGGCGTCGTCGGCGTGATCAAGGGGCGCACGAATATCTCGGGCAAGGTAATCGGCCTGCGCGCCGACATGGATGCGCTTCCCATCGAGGAAGCAACCGACGTGCCCTATAAGTCCAAGGTGCCCGGCAAGATGCATGCCTGCGGCCATGACGGCCACACCGCCATGCTGCTGGGGGCCGCGAAATATCTCGCCGAGACGCGCAATTTCGACGGCACCGCCATCGTGATTTTCCAGCCGGCGGAGGAAGGCGGCGGCGGTGGCGCCGCGATGGTGGAGGACGGCCTGATGGAGCGCTTCGGCATCCAGGAGGTCTACGGCATGCACAATTGGCCTGGCGTGCCGATCGGCCATTTCGCCATGCGCCCCGGCCCGACCATGGCCGCCGCCGACCGCTTCACCATTGTCATCGAAGGCAAGGGCGGGCACGCGGCCTATCCGCATGATTGCATCGACCCCATTGTTGCAGCGGCCCATGTGATCACGGCTCTGCAATCCGTGGCCTCGCGCAGCGTCGATCCGCTGGAATCGGTGGTGGTGTCCGTATGCACGATCCGAGCGGGCGATACCTTCAACGTCATCCCGCAGACCGCGACCTTGCTCGGCACCGTGCGCACGTTGTCTCCCGCCATTCGCGATCTGGCGGAAACCCGCATCCGTACCATCGTCGAGAACACCTGCGCTGTCTTCGGCGCGAAGGCGAACATCACCTATAACCGCGGCTACCCGGTGACGGTGAACGATGCGGAGAAGGTTGATTTCGCTGCCTCGGTCGCGAAGGCCGTCGTGGGCGAGAGCGCCGTCGAAACGAATTTCCCACCGGAGATGGGCGCGGAGGATTTTTCCTTCATGCTCGAGAAGCGCCCCGGTGCCTACATCTTCCTCGGCAACGGCGACAGCGCGGGCGTGCATCACCCGGCCTACGACTTCAACGACGAGGCGACGCCTTACGGCGTGTCGCTCTGGGCGAAGATCATCGAGACAGGAATGCCTGCGCGATAAGCCGGCTCGAACAAAGCGCCGCTGGAGATAATCCGGCGGCGTTTTTCGTTAGTGCAGGACCATGGCCGAGAACGGATGGACATAAGCCTGCAGCATCACCAGCACGCCCACCAGGGAAGCGAGCACGATGGAGTGCCAGAACACGAAGCGCAGGATGCTGCCTTCGTGACCGAACCAGTTCGTTGCCGTTGACGCGACGACGATGGATTGTGCATCGATCATCTTGCCCATGACGCCGCCGGACGAGTTGGCTGCCGCCATGAGGATCGGCGACAATCCCAATTGCTCCGACGTGATCTTCTGCAAGCCGCCGAACAGCACGTTGGATGCGGTATCCGAGCCCGTCAGCGCGACGCCGAGCCAGCCGAGCAAAGTGCCGAAGAACGGATAGAAGAATCCGGTTCCCGCAAACGCAAGTCCCAGCGTGGCATCGACCCCCGCAAAGCGCGTGAGCGTGCCGATGGCGAGCATCGACGCGATGGTGATGAGCGAGTAGCGCAGGACCCAGATCGTCTCGAACCAGGCGGTGATGAGCCGCAGAGGCGAGAAGCCCATGACGAGACCGGCGATGATCGCCGCGATGAGAACGCCCGTGCCCGTATAGGACAGGTAGGTGAAGGCGAAGATCGCCGGCTCCGGTGTCGGCTTGGCCACGATAGGCGCAACCTTCTGCACGATGTTGTGCAGGCCGGGAATGGGATAGCTCCACGTGAAGATCGGATTGACGAGCGACTTGAACCAGCCGGTGCCCCAGATCGCGACGATCACGGACAGGATGATCCACGGAACCCACGCGCGGATGACTTCGCCGCGCGGAGCCTGAGGCATCACACCCGATGCGCCGGCGCCCAAAGGAGCGGGCCGTGTCAGCGTGGCGGCGGAAGCATCGTGCGTGCGCAAAGCCGGCGACGTCCAGATCTCCTTCGGATGCCAGACCCGCATGAAGGCGACGAGACAGGCCATCGAGATGAGCGATGCGCCGATATCGACGATCCACGGATTGATGAAGTTCGAGATCACGAATTGCGGGATCGCGAAGGAGACCGCGCAGACAAGGATCGCCGGCCAGATCTGAATCATGCCGCGGAAACCCGCGAAGACCCAGATCAGCCAGAACGGCACGATCACCGAGAAGAAGGGGAGCTGCCGGCCGATCATGGCGCCGAGCACGTAAGGATCGAAGCCCGTGACGGATGCCAATCCCTGGATCGGCGCACCGAGCGCGCCATAGGCCACCGGAGCGGTATTGGCGATGAGCGAGAGGCCGGATGCCGCGAGCGGCGAAAAGCCGAGACCGATGAGAATAGCGCCCGTCACGGCAACGGGCGTGCCGAACCCGCCCGCGCCCTCGAAGAACGCGCCGAAGGCGAAAGCCACGAGCAGCAATTGCAGACGCCGATCCGTCGTAAGGTTTCCGACCGATTGCTGGAGGGTCGCGAAGTACCCTTTCTCCACGGTGAGCCGGTAGAGAAAGATGACGTTCAGGATGATCCAGCCGATGGGGAACATGCCGGTTGCCACGCCGAAGAGCGCGGCGCGGAGGGCAAGTCCGGTGGGCATGGTGAACGCGATGATGGCAACCGCGATGGCGGCCGCCAGGGCGATCATAGCGGCGATATGCGCCTTCACTTTTCCGGAGGCGATCATCACCAGAAGCAGGACCACCGGAATGGCGGCTGCGACGGTCGATAACACGGCGTTGCCGAACGGGTCGTAAACTTGGCTCCACATGGCTTTTCCCCTAACCCGCCAGCGCAAGCTGGCGCACGTGGCAAGGCGGTCAGGCCGAAGCGGTCGTCTCCGCCAAGGGAAAAGCTAGAACCTTATTGGAGCGCGACAATATCGGATCGAAGGGAAATATCGAGAAGACCTCGCCCTAGTCCTTATTGGAGCAGGCGAGCAGCCCTTCGAGGTCGATGTAATGCCCGGCGCGGTCGCGCTTGGCCGCGAGATAGCTGACATTCTCAGGCGTCGGGCGGCCGAGCACGCGGTGATCGGACATCACCTGAAGGCCCGCCTCGGACAGGGCGCGGATCTTTTCGGGGTTGTTGGTCATGAGGCGCACCTTCGCCACCCCAAGCTGCTTCAACATCTCGGCCGCGAAATCGAAGCGGCGCTGGTCGGTCTCGAAGCCCAGAACCTCGTCAGCCTCGTAGGTGTCGTAGCCCTGAGACTGGAGCTTGTAGGCGCGGATCTTGTTGGCGAGGCCGTTCCCGCGTCCTTCCTGATCGAGATAGAGCAGGATGCCGCCTTCGTTCTCGGCCATGAAGCGCACGGTCTCGCGCAGTTGGTCGCCGCAATCGCATTTGAGGCTGGCGAACAGATCGCCCGTGAGGCAGGCCGAATGCAGGCGCACGGTAACCGGACTGGACAGATCCGGCTTGCCGACGATGATCGCCACCTGATCGCGCAGTCCCTCGCCGCCGCGATACACCACGAATTCGCTGGTCGGCGCGCCTTCCAGCGGCACCGGGGCGCGGCTCACGATCTTCAGGTCAAGGGCCTTGGCACGGCGGTAAGCACGAATGGCTGAAGCAGTTACCCGCACGAGGGACGGATCGATCTCGATCCCGGCGGAAAGCGGCACCACGATCACGGCGGGCAGGACGAGGGAGAGGCGGGCAAGCTCCACCGCCTCTTCGTCCAGATCGCCCGCGGGCCGGACCGGCGCGTCGATCCGCGCACCGACCTTGAGGGCCAGGGTCTCGACCCGCTCGCGGCTCACCACGGGCAAAGCCACACGACCCGGCACGTCGCGCTCGAGGCCAAGGCGGCGCAGGCGGGCGGCGGGCAGGATGAGATGAGCGTGACCGCCGGCAATCGCCTCGATCTCGGCGCTGCGGGCCTCGTCCAAGTCCTCGACGCCGATCACGAGCGCGCTCGCCTCCGGTCCGTCGATCACGACGGGACGGGCGCTGCGGAACTCCATGATCGCCCGCTCGACCGAGGTCGTGTCGGGGTTGTCGGACAGGCTCAAGGTCAGGCGCATCATCAAGAAAACTCGGGCAGACAGCCTTAAACGTTTGGAAAATCAGGTCTTTGCCGGATACCAGCCAAACCTGGGAAGCCAAGCTTCGGGATAGAGCTCACCTTACCACAGGAGGCCCATGAACCCTAATTCCTGAGATAGGATGGCTGCCATGCGCCATCAACAGGCCCCATGCAAAGGCCAGTCTGCAAATCCGGATATCTCGACGCGTCGGCGGCAGCGCGGTATCTGTGCGCCGAACGGCTCGGCCACCCATTCATAAACAACGATTGTTCATGATGCCCATGATGTTTTCCCGGCTCCTCGCCCTCGGCTTCCTTGGCATAACCTCGATGGCCCATGCCGCGACCCTCGACGGCCTTGCCGTCGATGTGACGAATACCAGTGAGCCGGTCCTCTGCGCGGAGAAGGACAACATCGCCATCAACTTCGCCTCGCCGGATGTGCGCAGCTTCAGCATCGAGGCCGTGCACCCGGCCTATATGGGCACCCTGCGCCAGGACCGCTGGGAGCCGGACTGGACGGCCTGCGAGGACATCTCGGCGGAGACCTCCGCGAAGCCTCACCCGACGATGAGCACGCTCTACGAAGATGCCGATATGCGCATCATCGGCCTGTCCTTCACGGAGTTCTGGCGCCCAAGCGACGTGACCGTGACCATCGGCACCCGTGTCGAGCGCAACATCCACCTGCTTCAGCTTTTGAAGAAGCGCGGCGACAAGGCGGAAGAGGTTCTCGTGATCTATCCGGGCGACGGCTACTGGCGCATCAAGCCGTTGCCGCCCGAGCACCTGGAATGGACCGCCTACGGCTCATCCTTCCTCGTCGGCCCGGTGGAGTTCGACCAGCGCCCGGTGGTGAACCTGAAGGACGTGGCTTTCGACCCGAAGGCCATGAGCTTCGCCCTGACGCTCTCCAAGGGCGGCAAGGCCGAGGTGAAGATCAAGGCGCTCAACGAGGAGCGTCTGGCGCTCGACGTGACCTTCGATCAGGCCGTGTCGGGCGTGCCTTTCGCGGCGCTTCGCTCCATGTACGTGACCGAGTTCAACGCGGACGTGGCGCGCATGGCCGTGCGCGAGGCCAATGCCCACTCCTGGCGCGAGGAGATGATCATGAACTTCCGCGACGCCAAGGCGACGGATGCGTGGATGGGACGCCTGCTTCCCTCGCGCCACAACACCAGCGCGCCGGATATGATGTTCAACCGCTTCCGTGCGCAGCCGGGCGCTTCGCGCTGAAGACGGACATGATCCGCCCGTCCATGAGGAGAAGCCCTGCGCCGATCAGCGCCATTCCGGCGATGTGACGCGGCTCCAGGGTTTCGCCCAACAGGACGACACCGAAGAGAATCGCGCTCACCGGAATCAGGAAGGTCACGAGCCCCGCATTGGTGGCGCCGGCGCGGGCGAGCAGCCGGAAGAAGAGAAGATAGGCAAACGCCGTCGAGACGAGGGCGAGGGCGAGAATCGAAAGGATCGCGGCAAGGCTCGGCATTGGCAGAGTCCAGGGACGGTCGATGATGAGGGCGAACGGCAGCAGCATCACGCTCGACGCCGTGACCTGCCCCGCGGCTGTCGCGAGCGGCGGAATTCCCATGGCCTTGAAGCGGCGGCCATAGACGCCCGAACAACCGTAGGACAAGGCTGCTCCCAGGATGGCGAGCTGCGCCAGCACATTGGCACTCAAGCCGGCGACCGCCGCTGCCCCCACCATCACGGCCACGCCGAAGAATCCGACGATGACGCCCATGAGCCTGTGGCCGGTCAACTTCTCGTCCGTCGTGAAGTAGTGCGCCACGATCACCGTGAAGAGCGGCGTGGTGGCGTTGAGAATCGACGCCAGCCCGCTCGCGATGTGGCTCTGCCCCCAGACGATGAGCGTGAACGGGATGACGTTGTTGAGGATGCCCATGCCGATGAAGGCGGCCCAGACCCGACGCTCGCGCGGCAACCACAGGCCCATAACGCGCAGGACCACATGCAGGGCAAGCGCCGCAATCGCGACCCGCAACGTGACGATGGTCAGAAACGGCAATTCCCRCACCGCGACGCCGTTGAACAGGAAGGAGCCGCCCCAGACCAGCGACAAGGTCGCCAGCACGCCCCAATCGGCGACTGTCATGGTTTTGCGGATGGCGTTGGGATCTTGCGGCTCGGGCATTGCGGGGACCTCTTGTCTCGGCCTTCCATGACACAGACCACGCCCCTTCGCGACCCGATTTCTGTGGTTCGACGCACGCAGTGACGCCAAGGCGGCGCCTTCGCATTTAAACGTTTGATTTACGACGAATGCGAAGGCTGTGAATCCTTTACCTCCCGTTCATTGCTTGGGGGCGAACGTGATGCCGTAACCTTTCTCCTCCAAGCGTGACGCCATGAGTTTCCAGCCCTCCCGCCATGCCTCCTACGGTGCCGACCTTGCCCATAGCCCAGTGCGCCAGGCGGTGAGGTCGAGCTTCAGCATCATCCCGCATTCGCCCAAGCCCGTGCGGAATGCGAGCTTCATCTTCGGTCGCTCCGATTCGCGCCTGCGTCCCCTACTGAACCAGGAAGAGCGCAACCGGATGCATTGCTGGGCGATGGTCATCGCCCTCGTTTCATCCGTCGCCGGAACCACGCTGCTGCTGACGACAATCCTGCCCTGACGCCGCTCATTGCAGCGGCCAGAAGACCATGATCAGGGGCGTTCCCACCACGACGACGAGAATCGACAGCGGCAAGCCGAGCCGCCAGTAATCCCCGAAGCGATAGCCGCCCGGCCCCATCACCAGCGTGTTGCATTGGTGGCCGATGGGCGTGAGAAAATCGCAGGCAGCCCCGATCGCCACCGCCATGAGGAAGGCATCGGGCCTAAAGCCGAGCTGGTTTGCGAAGCTCGCGGCAATCGGCGCCATCACGAGCACCGTCGCCGCGTTGTTGAGAAACGGCGTCACCGCCATGGCCGCCACCATGATGAGCACGATCGCGCCCGTCGGCGGCAGCATGTTCGCGGCGGAGGAGAGCCATCCAGCGATGAGATCCGTGCCGCCGGTCGTGCGAATCGATTCACTCACCGGAATGAGCGCGCCGAGCATGACGATGATGGGCCATTCGATGGTCTCGTAAGCTTCGCGTAAGGACAGCGAGCCGAACAGGACCAGCAGCACGCCCGCGCCGAAGAAAGCGATGGCGACCGGCAGGATATCGAAGGCGACCAGCACCATGGCGAGGCCAAGGATGACGATGGGAAGCAGGCTCCTGCGCGCGCTGCCGAGTCTGATCTCCCGCGCGGCGAGCGGCAAGCAGCCGATTTGCTGTAGGGTATCAGGCAATTTCTTGAGATTGCCCTGGAGCACGATCACGTCGCCCGGCCGAAGCGTGATCGTGCGCAAGCGTTCCTTGAACCGCTCGCCGCTGCGGCTCACCGCGATCAGGTTGATTTGAAAGCGCTCGTACAGGCCGATCATTTCAGCGGAGTGGCCCGCCAGAGGTGAGCTCGGCCCGACGATGGCTTCGATCACGCCGATTTCGTCCGTGGCTTCCTCGATCTCCGGCACTCTATGCTCGCGGGTGAGCTTGAGGCCCGCCCGCGCGACCGCACTCTCGAGCGCATCGGGCTCGCCCTCGAGCATGAGAAGATCGTTCTCGCGGATCATCGCATCCGGCAACGGGCTCGAGCTTCGGGTCTCGTTGCGGATGATCGCCGCCACTTTCACCTCGCCGTTGGCGAGCTTATGCAGATCGGCCACCGTCTGCCCGACCACATCGGATTCCTGGATCACCCGCGCCTCGGTGATGTAATCCTTGATGTTGAGCGCCTCTACGAGGGAGGCAGCGCCCTTGCGACCTTTGGGCAGAAGCCTGTAGCCGAAGGCGAGGAAGACGACGCCCGCAATCGCGATGCCGAGGCCCACCGGCGTGAAGTCAAACATGCCGAAAGGCTCGCCCAGCAATTCCTGCCTGACCCGCGACACGATGATGTTGGGCGAGGTGCCGACCAGGGTGACGATGCCGCCGAGAAGCGAGCCGAAGGCCATCKGCATGAGGAAGGACGACGGCGGTGTGTTCGTGCGTCGCCCGAGCTGGAATGCGACGGGAATCATCATCGCCAGTGCGCCGATATTCTTCACGAAAGCCGAGAGCACCGTGACCGTGGCGACCAGCACGATGACCTGCATCTGCGTGTTGCGCAGGTAGGGACCGACGCGATTGAGTGCCGCCTCAAGCACCCCGGATTTCGCAACCGCTGCACTGACGAGCAGCGCGCTCGCGACGATGATGACGATGTCGTCGCTGAAGCCGGTGAAGGCCTTGTTCGCCGGAACGATGCCCACCAGCACGGCGGCGAGAAGCGCCAGGACCGCCACGAGGTCGTAGCGAAAACGCCCCCACACGAAAAGCGCCATCATCCCGGCGACGATGGCGAAGGAGAGCATTTGCTGATGGGTCATGAGGGACGCACTTGAGAGGGAACCACGGAGCTAACGCGCCATGGCTTCCTTTGTGCCCGCCCTTACTGACCGAGAACGAGAGCCCAGTAGCGTCCGTAGCGGTTGTCTGCGTCGGCGCGGGCAAGACCGATCTTGCGGGCCTGGGGCAGCAGCAGATTGGTGTTGTGGCCGGGCGAGGCCTTCCAGCGGCCGATCGCGCCATCGACGGAGGACGAACCTGCCGAGAGATTCTCGGCCGAATAGCCGATGATGCCGTACTCATCCATGCGGCTCGCGAAATTGCCGTGGCTGAGCCGGCCCGCCGCCGCTACGGCGCGGGCCTGGTGCTCGGCGGCCTTGTTCAGGCCGGAATCCACGGTGACCGGACTCAGCCCCCTGGACACACGATAGGCGGAGATCAGCCGCGCCGCCTCGGCGGCGTCGGTGGTCGTACTGGCGAGAACCTTGTCGGTCGCGATCAGCGCCGAATCGGAGGCGCAGCCTGCGAGCGCCAAGGCGATCAGGGCGCAGATTGAAAGAACACGCATCGAATTTTCCCCTTGAGGCGGCGTTCGGCGCCGCTCCCCTTGAAAAAAGATCCTGTGGCGGTCATGTGCAAACAGCCATGATCCGACGCGTTGAATGCCATGTTGCAGCGTGAGGGTCCAGATTCTTGCTCCACCTCCTTCCGCGTCAGCTGAGCGCATGCCCGTGTCCCCACCCTCCCCTCATGTCGCCATCATCGGCGGCGGCCCCGCAGGGCTGATCGCTGCCGAAATGCTGGCGCGCGCAGGCGTAGCCGTGACAATCTACGACCGGATGCCTTCGTTGGGCAGGAAATTTCTCATGGCCGGGCGGGGCGGCCTGAACCTGACCCATTCGGAAGAATTCGAGCGATTCGTCGCCCGCTATGCGGAGGGCGCCCCGGCGCTTCGCCCCCTGATCGAAGCCTTCCGCCCGGAGGACCTGCGGGCCTGGTGCGAGGGCTTGGGGCAGGAGACTTTCGTCGGCTCCAGCGGGCGCGTGTTCCCCAAAGCCTTCAAGGCCTCCCCGCTGCTGCGGGCCTGGCTGTCCCGCCTGGATGGGCTTGGCGTCCGCTTCGCCCTGCGCCATCGCTGGCAGGGCTGGGATGCGAATGGCACCCTGGTTTTCACCGATGCCACCGGGGAAAGCGTGACGGTCGAGGCTGACGCCACGATCCTGGCGCTCGGCGGCGCGAGTTGGCCGAGACTCGGCTCGGACGGTTCCTGGGTGGAGATTCTCGAGGCCAAGGGCGTTGCTGTGGCCCAGTTACGCCCGGCCAATATGGGCTTCACCCTGCCCTGGTCCGAGGTGATGCGCGGGCGGTTCGAGGGCGAGCCTCTGAAGCGAATCGCCTTGACCTTCAAGGGAGTGACGGTTCGGGGCGAGGCCATCGTCACGGCAGATGGGATCGAGGGCGGTGCGGTCTATGCTCTGTCTGCCCGCCTCCGGAACGCCATCGAGCGCGAGGGACAAGCCGTTCTCCACCTCGATCTCAGGCCTGATCTGTCCGAAGAAGCTCTGGCGAAGCGCCTGAGCGCACCCCGGAAAGGGCAATCCGCCTCCACCTTCCTGCGCAAGGCAGCCGGTTTGAGCCCTCTCGGAATCACACTATTACGCGAATCAGATTCGCGCCTGCCCGGGGAGCCTGACGCCCTGGCGCGCCTCATCAAGGCCATTCCCTTGACTCTTACGGGCATTAAGCCCCTGGACCGGGCCATTTCCTCAGCGGGCGGCATCCCCTTCGCGGAACTCGACGAACACCTGATGCTGGGGCGGCTGCCGGGAGTATACGCTGCGGGCGAGATGCTGGACTGGGAGGCCCCGACCGGCGGCTACCTGCTCCAGGCCACCTTCGCCACGGGAATCGCGGCTGCCAAAGGCGTTCTGGCGCAGCTCAAGATTCCCGATGCCGCATTGACCTTGAATCCGTCATCGGCCACACCCCAGACGTGATCGACCCCGCTAAGATTCTCCACGACGTTTTCGGCTTTCCGTCCTTCCGCGAAGGACAGGAGGAGATCGTGCGCGCCGTGCTGGCGGGCGAGGACGTTCTTGCCGTCATGCCCACGGGCGCGGGCAAGTCCCTCTGCTACCAGCTGCCGACGCTTGTCCGGGAGGGCCTGACCGTCGTGGTCTCGCCGCTGATCGCCCTCATGCGCGATCAGGTCGCGGCGCTGCGCCATTTCGGCGTCGAGGCGGGCAGCCTCAATTCCGCGAACGACCAGGACGAGAACCGCCGGGTGGTGGATGCCGTGCGCGACGGCCGCATGCGCGTTCTCTACGCCTCTCCCGAGCGGCTCGCCAATACCGGCACCACCGAGTGGCTCGGCCGCTCCGGCGTGAACCTGCTCGCCATCGACGAGGCGCATTGCGTCTCGCAATGGGGACACGATTTCCGTCCCGAATACGCCATGCTCGGCGAGGTGCGCCGCAGGCTCGGCAACGTGCAGACCATCGCGCTCACCGCCACCGCCGATGTGGCGACGCGCGGCGATATCATGCATCGCCTGTTCGAGGAGGAGCCGCGCCTCTTCATCCACGGCTTCGACCGCCCGAACCTGCGCCTTGCCATGCAGGCCAAGGAGCAGTCGCGGCGCCAGCTCTTCTCCTTCCTCGACAAGCACCGGCACGAGAGCGGCATCGTCTATTGCTCGTCGCGCGATGCCACCGAGAAGCTCGCGGATTCGCTGAGCCAGGCCGGCTACCGCGCCATGCCCTATCATGCGGGCATGCCTCAAGGCGCGCGCGCCAAGAACCAGGACATGTTCCTGCAGGAAGACGGTGTGGTGATGGTGGCGACCGTCGCCTTCGGCATGGGCATCGACAAGCCCGACGTGCGCTTCGTGGCGCATGCGGCTCTGCCGAAATCCATCGAGGCCTATTACCAGGAGATCGGCCGCGCGGGCCGTGACGGCGCGCCCGCCGACACGCTCACCCTCTACGGCCTCGACGACATGCGCCTGCGCCGCATGCAGATCGAGCAGAGCGATGCCTCCGACGAGCAGAAGCGCGTGGAGCGCCAGCGCCTGAACGCGCTCGTTGCGCTTTGCGAAGCGCCGCGTTGCCGGCGCCAGACGCTGCTCGCCTATTTCGGCGAAACCACGGAGCCCTGCGGCAATTGCGACCTGTGCATCGACGGCGTCATGTCCTTCGACGGCACCATCGAGGCGCAGAAGCTTCTCTCGGCTATCGTGCGCACCGGCGAGCGCTTCGGCACAGAGCATCTCATCAGCATCGTCGTTGGCGACGGGACCGATGCCGTGATGCGTTTCGGCCATGACAAGCTGAAAACCTTCGGCGTCGGCAAGGATCGCTCGAAGAACGAGTGGCGCTCGCTGCTGCGCCAGATCTATGCCGCCGGACTCGTGAGCCTGGAGCTCGCCGAATACGGCCGCTGGACGCTCACCGACAAGGGCGTTGCGGTACTGAAAGGCCAGGAGCGGATCGAGCTGCGCTCCGACGTGCTGATGAAGCCAGCCGACCGCCGCCGCAAGCGCTCGCGCATGGAGGCGGAATCCGTTGTGCCTTCCGACGATCCGTTGCTGCTCGACCTGAAGGCCCTGCGCACGCGCCTTGCGAAGGAAGAAGGCGTGCCGGCCTACGTCATCTTCTCCGATCGCAGCCTCATCGACATGGCGGCAAAGAAGCCGACATCAACGCGAGCCTTCGGCGAAGTGCATGGCGTGGGCCAAGCCAAGCTCGACCGCTATGCGGATGCGTTCCTCGATGTGCTGAAGGCTCACGCGACTTAAGCCGCCAGCTCCACCCATCGTCCCTCATGCGCGCTGCGCGCCATGGCATCCACCGTGCGCTCGATGCGAATGCCGTCCTCGAACTCGATCAGCACCGCAGGCTCGCCGTGAATGCGGTCGATCAGCTGCCTGCACTCGATAATTTTGAGATCGTTGAAGCCGAGACCATGACCGGGTGCGGGAATGAACTTGTCGTAGGGCGGGTGCTTAGGCCCGGCCAGGATTGTCCGGAAGCCCTGCGTTTCTCTCGCATCATCGATCGTGTAAAGTTGCACCTCGTTCATGCGTTCCTGATCGAAGACGATGGTGCCTTTCGAGCCGAAGATCTGGATGAAGATGCGCCCCTTCCGTCCCCAGGCGGAGCGATTGAGCGCCATCACGCCCGATGCGCCATTTTCCAGTTCCAGCAGGATGGCGGCGATGTCGTAAGTCTCGACGGCGCGGCGTCCGCCATCACGTAGAGGACGGTCCACGTAAGGTTTCGACATGTGAGCGCAGACGCACCGCACGCCGCCCAGAAGCGTCCAGAGCAGGCTCAAAGGATGGACGCCGAAATCATCGAGCGCGCCATGGCCGGAGGATGCCTCGCTCTTCCAGTAGAAGAGCTCCTCCGGGTCCGCCATGAAGTCTTCGTCCATCTCGAAGCGCACATGGTTGACCTCGCCGATACGGCCTTCGTCGAGCAGGCGGCGGATCAGGCGGATGATGGGGTTCTGGATATAGTTGTATCCCAGCGCCGCGACTTTGCCGGAGGCCCTTGCCGCGGCCAACATGCGCTCCGCGTCGACAAGCTTCGTCGCCATGGGCTTCTCGCACCACACATGCTTGCCCGCCTCCAGCGCCGCAATGGCCATGTCCGGGTGAAAGGCGTTGGGTGTCGTGATCGAGACGACATCGATCTCAGGATCGGCGACAAGCGAGCGCCAGTCGCCGGTGGCCCGCGCGAAGCCGAGCTCCTGCGCCTTGCGTTCCGCCAGATCCTGCGAGGCTTCGGCCAGCATGGCAAGGCGCGGGCGAGGCACATCACCGAACACGGAAGCCACCGCGTTCCAGGCGAGCGCGTGGCATTTGCCCATGTAGCCGGTGCCGATGAGGCCGACGTTGAGAGACTTCATTCGCGAGGCTCCTGAAACGATAAAATCCCACCCTCATCCTGAGGAGCAGGCAGAGCCTGCGTCTCGAAGGATCGTCCAGTGGTCTCTGGAAACGCCCTCGTCCTTCCATCCAGTCGCTGCGTGATCCCTCAGGATGAAGGCTACATTTGTCGTTGGGTCCTAGACCATCCCGCCGAGTTCCTTCGACACGGCCTGCAATTCCTTGCCGCCGGCCATGAGGTTCTGCAGTTCCTCAATCTGGATATCGGACTTCGCATACGTCCCCAGCGTCTTCCCGCGATTGAGCACGGTGAACCGGTCGCCCACCGCGTAGGCGTGGCGCACGTTGTGCGTGATGAAGATGACGCCGAGGCCCTTTTGGCGGACCTGATGGATGTACTTCAACACCATGGACGTCTGCGCAACGCCGAGCGCGGACGTCGGCTCGTCGAGAATCAGCACCTTCGCGCCGAAATAGACCGCGCGGGCAATCGCCACGCATTGCCGCTCGCCGCCGGAGAGCGTACCCACAGCCTGATGCGGATCGCGCACGTCGATGCCGATCTTGTGCATCTCGTCCTGCGTGACGGCATCGCAATGATCGAAATCCACCCGGCGGAAGGGCCAGACACCCTTCACCGGCTCGCGRCCCATGAAGAAATTGCGCGTCACCGACATGAGCGGGATCATSGCSAGGTCCTGGTAGACCGTGGCGATGCCCGCGTCCAACGCGTCGCGTGGGCTCGTGAAGGTCACGGGCTGGCCCTCCACCATGAAATCGCCCGAGGTCGGCCTGTGCACGCCGGCAAGCGTCTTGATGAGCGTGGACTTGCCCGCGCCGTTGTCGCCCAGCAGGCACATCACCTCGCCGCGATGGACGGAGAGCGAGACGCCCGACAGGGCGATGACGGAGCCGAAATGCTTGACGAGATTGCGAACTTCGATGAGCGGAGCTTGGCTATCCATCACCGTTCTCCCGTCACCTTGCGGCGGATGAAGTTGTTGAACAGAACCGCCAGCAGCAGCATGGCGCCGAGGAACACCTGGAACCAATCCGAATCGAACCTCGTATAGGTGAGGCCGATGGAGACCATGCCGAAGATGATGGCGCCGAAGAATGCGCCGATGGCCGAGCCGTAGCCGCCGGTGAGAAGGCAGCCGCCGATCACCGCCGCGATGATGGCCTCGAACTCTTTCTGGAAGCCGCGCCGCGCATCCGTCGAGCCTGCATCGAGCACCGTGAGGATTGCGACCAGGGCGGCGGCGCAGGCGGTGAGCATGAAGAGACCGGTCTTCACCCGGTCCACCGGCACGCCGGAATTGCGCGCGGAATTCGCGTCACCACCGGAGGCGAAGATCCAGTTTCCGGCGCGGGTGCGCAGCAGGATCCAGGTGGCGAGAAGCGCGATGCCGATGAACCAGAGGATGGACACGGGCACGCCGGTGACCGTGGGCGTTCCATTCGGAAATTTTGCGATGAGATTGTTGGCGGCAAGCCAGGAGAACAAGCCTTCGAGCGCTGTGCCGGAAAAGATTTCCCGCACGAAGTCCCCGCCCGAATCCGCGCCGATGCCGCGCATCTGCGTGGAGCCGCCGGTCGCCCATTTAAGTCCCACCAGCGACAGGCCGCGCAGGATGAACAGGAAGGCAAGCGTCACGATAAACGACGGCAGACGCGTGCGGATAACGATCTGCCCGTTCAAGCCCCCGAGAACGGCGGCGACCACGAAGGTCGCGAGAATTGCGAGAAGAAGCGGCCAGCCGGAGAGAGTCACGAAGCTGCCGAAGACGAGGCCGGTGAACGCCACCATGGAGCCGATGGAAAGATCGAACTCGCCGCCGATCATGAGCAGGGCAGCCGCGATGGCGAGAATGCCGAGCTGAGATGCCGGCGAGAGAATGTTCATCACGCCCGCCAGCGTGAACATCGACGGGTCGGCGGTGGACATGAAGAAGATGGCGACCAGCACGAGACCTGCCAGCGCACCGAGCTCGGGGCGGCGCATGATCTTCGTCAGGACGGACACCTCCCTGAGGCGTTCATCCTGAATTTTCTTGACGGCAGGCGCCGGAGACACATCGGCGGTCGGCTGGGTGGTGTGCACCATGAGAGCCTCCCTTGAAACAATCGCATGTAAGAGGAAGCCCGCGGTTCCTTGCGGCCGCGGGCTTCGATGAGGCTTAGCGAATGCCCTTCGCGGAGAGATCGATCACCTGAGCGGCCTTTTCCTTGGTGATCAGGTTCGGGCCGGAAGGAACATTGCCGCCGGGCATGAGGCCGTATTTCGCGTTGAGCGCGAGGAAGGCCACAGGCAGATAGCCCTGCAGGAATTGCTGCTGGTCGATGGCGAAGACCGCCTCGCCCGCAGCGATCGCCTTGAGGAAGCCGGCGGACATATCGAACGTCGCCACGCGAACAGTGCCTGTCTTGCCGGCATCCTTCACCGCCGCAACGCTCGGCTCGCCCGCCGTGCCGGCACCCAGCGCCAGCACCGTATCGACGGTGCCGTCAGCGGCGAGCGCCGCCTTCACCTTGGCCCGGATATCGGTCGGGTCGTTCGATACCGGCAGCACCGTCACCTTGCCGCCGAAGCCTTCCGAGAAACCCTTGCAGCGCAGATCGAGCGAGACGTTACCGACTTCCTGGTTGACGCAGATGCCGACCTTGCCGCCCATCTCCTTGAGCTTCCCGCCGGCGATGCGTCCGGCCTCGACCTCATCTTGCCCCACATGGAGCATGGCGCCGAGCTTCTTCGACACGTCGGAGCCCGAATTCATGGAGATCACCGGGATGCCGGCGGCCACAGCCTTCTGGATCGAGGCGGTGAGTGCCGACGCATCGGGGATCGAGACCACGAGGCCCGCGGGCTTCTGGTTCACGGCAGCATCGATGAGCTGGCTCATGGACACCATGTCGAAGGTTTCGGGCGCGCGGTAATCGACTTGGACATTCATGTCCTTGCCGGCCTCTGAGACGCCGTTCTTCACGACGGACCAGAACGGATCGTTGGCCTGTCCGTGGGTGACGACGATGATGCGCCCGCCCTGCTGGGCAGCGACAGGCGCGACGGCGGCAACGGTCAGGGCCGCAGCGGCGACGAGACCGGTCAGATAAGATTTCATATGCTTCCTCCCAAATGGGTTCCCTGGCCCCAACGCGCCGGATTTCGACACGCCGGGTGCCCTCGCCCCCACTCAGGAACAGAAGAAAGCAAAATTGTTTTTCAGCCGAATCACCGGCCTTTGATGGCGCTTCCTCTGCCGACCCGGTCGCCTACGATGTAGAACGCCAGAACCTTTTTGTTTATATAGTGGAATATTCATTCCATTTTCTGTGGATCGGTGTCAAGGTCCCCGATCTTAGGCCTAAGGTAGAGAGAATGGAGACCGGGAAAAGCATCGACGTGACAGAATCTGCCAGAGAATTGCCAGGCGACTACGAGGGTCTGCGGATGCTGCTGCTCAGCCGCAGGGAGACGATGCCCAAGCGCCTCAAGCAACTGGCCGCCTTTGCCATGGAGCATCCCGAGGAGGTTGCCTTCGGTACGGTCGCCGGCATCGCGGAGCATGCGGGCGTGCAGCCCTCCACCCTGGTGCGCTTTGCCAAAAGCCTCGGCTATGACGGCTTCTCCCATCTCCAGCAGATCTTCCGCGACCGCCTTCGCGAGCGCTTTCCCGATTACCGCGAACGCTTGAAAGGTTTGCGCATCCTGGAGGGAGACCACGTTCATGCAGCCTCCCTGTTGGAGGGCTTCACCAATGCGGCCGCGATCTCACTCGACAAAATGCGCGAGTCGGTGCGGCCGGAGGAACTCTCCCGCGCCATCGAGACCCTTGCGAAAGCCGACACGATCTATCTTCTCGGCGCGCGCCGGGTGTTTCCCATTTCCGCTTATTGCGCTTATGCCTTCGGCAAGCTCGGTGTGCGGGCGATCCTGATCGATCACATTGCCCAGCTCGGCCCGGAGCAGCTCGCCACCGCCTCCGAGCGCGACGCGGTTCTCGCCATCAGCTTCACGCCTTATGCGCCGATCACCGCCGATCTCGCAGCGACCGCCGCCCGGCGCAACATCCCCGTGGTGGCGATCACGGATTCAGCCTTCAGCCCATTGGTAACGAGCGCCGATGTGTGGATCGAAGTGGCGGAAGCGGATTTCGGCGCATTCCGTTCGCTCTCGGCAACATTCGCGCTTGCGATGGCGCTGGCCGTGGGCACGGCGGAGAAGCGGGCGGAAGGCTGACGCACTCCCCGTCATGACCGGCTTTGTGCCGGTGATCCGCGCCTTCATGGCCAACCTATCACCCTGAGGAGCCTGCAAATCAGGCTTCTCGAAGGAGTATCCAATGCTCGCTGGAATCTCCTTCGAGACAGTCACTTCGCGACTTCCTCAGGATGAGGTTTGTATTTTCTAAAACGTGAATGGCCAGGACAAGCCCGGCCATGACGGAAAGTGCAATCTCGTAAATTCGGATCGACTTAGCTGTCCGGTATGACGCCCGGGATCAGACCTTAACCGGCTTTCCGCTCTGCGCCGACTCTGTCGCCGCATCCGCCAACCGCTGCGCCATCAGGCCGTCGCGGCCGTTGGGATTGCACGGCTTGCTGTCGCGGACGGCGTTGAGGAACGTGGTGAGTTCGTCGCGATAGGCGTCCGCATAGCGCTCCAGGAAGAAGTCCTGTACCGGATCGGCGGTGATGCCGGAGGCGTTCGCCACTTCCACCGTCGTGCGGTGGATGTTGCCCGCGCGGATCATGCCCTTCGAGCCATGCACTTCGATACGCTGGTCGTAGCCGTAGGTAGCGCGTCGGGAGCAGGAGATCTGCACGATCTTGCCCTTGGCGGTCTTCAGCATGACGGCGGCGGTATCAACGTCGCCCGCCTCGCCGATGGCCTTGTCCACGAGGGAGGAGCCGAGCGCGTGCACTTCCACCGGCTCATCGCCGAGCAGCAGAAAGCGCGCCATGTCGAGATCGTGAATCATCATGTCGCGGAACAGGCCGCCGGAGGTCTTGATGTAGCTCACCGGCGGCGGGCCGGGATCGCGGGAGAGAATCGTCACCAGTTCCACATCACCCACTTCGCCATCGGCAAGGCGCTTTTGCAGGGAAGCGAAGTTGGGATCGAACCGGCGGTTGAAGCCGATCATCAGCGGCGTGCCGGCCTTCTCGACCACGCCGAGGCAGCTCACGATGCGCTCGCTCGAAAGATCGACGGGCTTCTCACAGAACACGGCCTTGCCGGCCTTCGCGCCGCGCTCGATGAGATCGGCATGGGTCGTGGTGGGCGTGCAGACGAGAATGGCGTCCACATCGGAGCGTTCTACAATCTCCTCAAGCGGCGAGACCTCGGCACCGGTCGCCGCCGCGAGTTCCTGCGCGGAAGGCGCATGCGGGTCCGCCACCGCAACGAGGCGGGCATCGGGATGGTTGGCGGCGTTACGCCCATGAATGCGGCCGATGCGGCCAGCGCCCAAAACGGCGATCCTGATCATGTTTCCCCCAATATGTTTTGCCGGCTTCCAGAAAATTTGGAATTGAAATTCCAGTACCAGATGCTAATAGAATAAACATTCCATAAGTTCAAGGGCCGGAGGCCCTGACGCGATCTTATAAGGTCGTGCCCTGGGAGGAAGAGCATGAAGCCAGCCCTGGATGTGATCACCATGGGTCGCGCCTCTGTCGATCTGTATGGCCAGCAGGTGGGCGGCCGGCTCGAGGACATGGCCTCGTTCTCGAAGGCTGTCGGCGGTTGCCCGGCCAACATCGCCATCGGCACCGCACGGCTCGGCCTGAAGTCCGGTCTCATCACCCGCGTCGGCGACGAGGCCATGGGCCGGTTCATCCGCGAGCAGATGGAGCGCGAGGGCGTTGCGACGCGAGGCATCGTCACCGACAAGCAGCGCCTGACTGCTCTCGTGATTCTCGGCGTGCGGGACGAGGATTCCTTCCCGCTCATCTTCTATCGCGACAATTGCGCGGACATGGCGCTCAGCGAAGACGATGTGGACGAAAGTTTCGTCGCCTCGGCCGCCGCCATCGTCGTGACTGGCACGCACTTCTCCCGACAGAACACCGCCGCCGCGCAGAAGAAGGCGATCCGCATCGCGAAGGCCAACGGACGCAAGGTCGTGTTCGACGTGGATTACCGCCCCAACCTCTGGGGCCTTCTCGGCCACGGAGCGGGCGAGTCGCGCTATGTGCGCTCGGACGCGGTGACGGAACACTTGAAGCCGATTCTTGCCGATTGCGATCTCATCGTTGGCACAGAGGAGGAGCTGCACATTGCCGGCGGCTCCGAGGATACGCTTCAATCGATCCGCGCCATCCGCGCGGTCTCGAAAGCCACCGTCGTGTGCAAGCGCGGCCCCATGGGCTGCGTGGTCTTCCCTGGCGATATTCCGGATTCGCTCGATGACGGCGTGAAAGGCCCCGGCTTCCCGGTGGAGGTCTTCAACGTGCTTGGCGCGGGCGATGCCTTCCTCTCCGGCTTCCTGCGCGGTTGGCTGAAGGACGAGAAGCTGGAGACCTGCTGCGCTTATGCCAATGCRAGCGGTGCGTTTGCCGTGTCGCGCTTGCTCTGCTCGCCGGAAATTCCGACTTTCCCGGAGCTGCAGCACTTCCTCAAGGAAGGCAGCCGTCATAAGGCGCTGCGCTTCGACGAGGATATCAACCACATCCATTGGTCGACGACGCGCCGTCCCTCTCCCGACACGCTCATGGCGCTTGCCATCGACCACCGCATGCAGCTGGAGGTGATGGCCAAGGAAGTGGGCGCTTCAATCGACCGCATCCCCGACTTCAAGGTTCTGGCCGTGCAGGCTGCCGCCAAAGTGGCGAACGGGCGTGACGGGTTCGGCATGCTGATCGACGGCACCTATGGCCGCGAAGCCCTGTTTCGCGCCGCCGATCACCCGTTCTGGATCGGCCGCCCCGTCGAATTGCCGGGCTCGCGCCCGCTCGATTTCGAAGGCGGCGGCAGCATCGGCGCGAAGCTGGTGGAATGGCCGGTGGGCCACACCATCAAGTGCCTGTGCTTCTACCATCCCGACGATTCAGCTGAACTGAAGGCTCAGCAGGAGCGCGAGCTGCTTCGTATCCACGACGCCGCACGCCGCATAGGCCGTGAGCTTCTGGTAGAGATCATCGCGGGCAAGCATGGACCGCTGAAGACCGATACGGTCGCCGGCATCGTGCAGCATCTCTACGATCTCGGCATCAAGCCGGATTGGTGGAAGCTGGAGCCGCAGCAGGACAAGGCCGCATGGCACGCCATCGGCAAGGTGATCACGAAGAACGATCCCTATTGCCGCGGTATCGTGCTGCTCGGCCTCGAAGCGCCTGAAGACGAGTTGGAAGCGGCCTTCGCCGCCGCCGCCAGCGAGCCGCAGGTGAAGGGCTTCGCGGTCGGACGCACGATCTTCAACGACGCCGCGCGGCGCTGGCTGAAGGGCGAGATTTCGGACGAAGCCGCCGTCGCCGACATGGCCGGCCGCTTCCAGCGCCTCGTCGATTGCTGGCAGCGCGTATCGGGCCAAGCTAAGGCTGCCTAAGACGAAGGGCGGAGCCGATCCTCGGCTTCGCCCTCTTTTCATGACCAACAAAACCTGAGAACGCTGCCGACATCACGCGGCGCATTTTGAGAGAAACGCTCATGAGCACGATCTGCCTCACCATGGCGCAAGCCGTCGCCCGGTTCCTCACCGCGCAGAAGACGGAGATCGACGGGAAAATCCTGCCGCTGTTCGGCGGTGTCTGGGCCATCTTCGGCCATGGTAACGTGGCGGGCATGGGCGAGGCGCTGCATGGCGTGCGCGATCAGCTTCCCACCTTCCGCGCCCATAACGAGCAGGGCATGGCCCATGCGGCTGTCGCCTTCGCCAAAGCCTCGCGCCGGCGCCGCATGATGGCCTGCACCACCTCCATCGGTCCCGGCGCGACGAACATGGTGACGGCGGTTGCCGTCGCCCATGTGAACCGCATTCCCGTGCTGCTTCTGCCCGGCGACGTATTCGCCAATCGCAAGCCCGATCCGGTGCTGCAGCAGATCGAGAATTTTGCCGACGGAACGGTTTCGGCGAACGACWGCTTCAAGCCCGTTTCCCGCTATTTCGACCGCATCACGCGCCCCGAGCAGATCATCCCCGCGCTCCAGCGCGCCATGGCCGTTCTCACCGATCCTGCCGATTGCGGGCCGGTGACGCTGGCGCTCTGCCAGGACACGCAGGCCGAGGCCTACGACTACCCTGAGAGCTTCTTCGCGGAGAAAGTCTGGACGCCGCGCCGCATTCGCCCGGACGAGGCGGAGCTCGCCGAGGCTGTCAACCTCATCCGCAATGCCAAGAAGCCTTTCATCGTGGCAGGCGGCGGCGTCCTCTATTCGGATGCTGAAAAGGTTCTCGCGGATTTCGCGCAGAAGCACAGCCTCTTCGTGGGCGAGACGCAGGCCGGAAAATCCAGCCTCCTCCATGACCATCAGGCCAATCTCGGCGCCATCGGCGTGACCGGAACGGGTGCTGCGAATGCCCTTGCCGAGGATGCCGATGTGGTGATCGCGGTGGGCACGCGCCTTCAGGATTTCACCACCGGCTCCTGGGCTCTGTTCAAGAACCCGAACCGCAAGATCGTCGGCCTCAACGTGCAGGCTTTCGACGCCTCGAAGCATAACGCGCTGCCGCTGGTTTCAGACGCGCGCGTAGGCCTCGAAGAATTGAGCCGCGCACTCGGCAGCTGGAAAGCGCCTGACGCTTGGACGTCGAGGGGCCGCGAGGAAAAATCCCGCTGGTTCGATTCCTCCGCGCGCTTCACCGACCCGACGAATGCAGAGCTGCCCTCCGATGCGCAGGTGATCGGCGCGGTGCAGCGCACCTCTTCGCCGACCGATGTGGTCGTCTGCGCGGCAGGCGGCCTTCCGGGCGAGCTGCACAAGCATTGGAAGGCGAGCGCGGCGCTCGGCTACCACATGGAATACGGCTATTCCTGCATGGGCTACGAGATCGCGGGCGGACTCGGCGTGAAGATGGCCGATCCCTTCCGCGAGGTGATCGTGATGGTGGGCGACGGCTCCTATCTCATGATGAATTCGGAGCTTGCCACTTCCGTGATGCTGGGCAAGAAGCTCATCGTCGTGCTGCTCGACAATCGCGGCTATGGCTGCATCAACCGCCTGCAGCGCGCGACCGGCGGCGAGAGCTTCAACAACCTCTTGCAGCACACCAATCATGTGACGCTGCCCGACATCGATTTTACCGCCCATGCGGCAAGCCTCGGCGCGCAATCGCTGAAGGTGAAGAGCATCGCGGAACTCGAGGACGCGCTGAAGAAGGCGCGCAATGCCGAGCGCAGCACCGTCATCGTCATCGATACCGACCCGCTCATCTCCACCGATGAGGGCGGCCATTGGTGGGATGTGGCGGTGCCGGAAGTGTCCGTCCGCGATCAGGTGAAGACCGCGCGCAAGAATTACGAAACCGCCCTCGCCGCGCAGCGCGTGGGCGATTGATTGAAAAAGAAGGGTAACGAGAAATGACGATCCGCATCGGGGCGAATCCTATCGGCTGGTCCAATGACGACATGCAGGAACTCGGGGGCGAGACGCCGCTGGAGGTGTGCCTTGCCGAGGCCAAGGAAGCCGGCTTCGAGGGCATGGAACTCGGCAACAAGTTTCCGCGCGAGCCGGAAGCGTTGAAGAAGGCGCTCGCGCCCTTCGGCATGGCCTGCGTATCCGGCTGGTATTCCGCCGAGCTGCTGAAGCGCGATGCGGATGCGGAGATGAAGGCGCTGCGCCCGCATTTGGACCTGTTGAAAGCCATGGGCTCGAATGTGCTCGTCTTCGCCGAGACCTCGAACGCCATTCACGGCGACCGCTCGAAGCCGCTCTCGCAGCGCCCGGTGATGAAGGATGGCGACTGGGCTGAGTTCGGCCGCCGCATCACTGACGTCGCCGAGCGGACGCTGCAGGAAGGCGTGCGCGTGGTGTACCATCACCACATGGGCACCATTGTGGAATCCGAGGCGGACATCGACGCCTTCATGCGCTCGACGGGCGATGCGGTCCACCTGCTGCTCGATACCGGCCACGCCACCTGGGGCGGCGCCGATCCCGCAGCGCTCGCCCGTCGCTATCGTAGCCGCATCAGCCATGTTCATACGAAGGATGTGCGCAAAGCGGTGATGGAGAAGTCGAAGGCTGAAGGCTGGAGCTTCCTCGATTCGGTGATCGAAGGCGTCTATACTGTGCCGGGCGACGGCATGGTGGATTTCGTTTCCGTGTTCAAGGAACTGCCGGGCTATAGCGGTTGGGTGGTGATCGAGGCGGAGCAGGACCCCAAGAAGGCTCATCCGCTCACCTATGCCAAGATGGGCTACGCCAATCTCACGCGCTTCCTGAAGGAAGCCGGCCTGCGATAAGGAATGCACGCGATGTCAAAGCTTCTCGTCAAACCGTCGAAGCCCGATACAAACGGGCGCATCCACACGATCACGCCGGCTTCAGCCGGCTGGACCTATGTGGGCTTCGAGGTCTACCAGCTTAAAAGCGGTCAGACCTTGCAGCAGCAGACGGAGGATCGCGAAGCCTGCATCGTCATGCTCTCAGGTAAGGCGCGCGTGAGCGCGTCGGGACAGGATTTCGGCGTGATCGGCGGGCGCTCCTCGCCGTTCGAGCCCGATCCGTGGTCGCTCTATGCGCCTGCCAAATCCGAATGGTCGTTGAGCGCCGAGACGGATTGCGAGATCGCCATCTGTACCGCGCCCGCGGAAGGTAAGCTGCCGGCGCGCGTGATCCGTCCCGATCAGGTCGGCCAGGAAACGCGTGGCAAGAGCACCAACACGCGCCATGTGCGCAACATCCTGCCCGAGTCGGAGCCCGCGGAAAGCTTGCTCGTGGTGGAGGTCATCACGCCCTCAGGCCATTGGTCCAGCTATCCGCCGCACAAGCACGACCGGGACATGCTGCCCAACGAGTCGCTTCTGGAAGAGACCTACTACCACCGGCTCAACCCACCCTCAGGCTTCGCGCTGCAGCGGGTCTACACGGATGACCGCTCGCTCGACGAGACGCTGGCGGCGGCCAATAGCGATGTGGTGCTGGTGCCCAAGGGCTATCACCCGGTCGGTGCGCCGCATGGCTATGAGCTGTATTACCTGAATGTGATGGCCGGGCCGAAGCGGGTCTGGAAGTTCCACAACGATCCGGACCACGAATGGATGCTCAAGTAACGGATCGGTGAATACCGCTGACCGGCAAGGTCAGCGGTCGATCTCCAGCTTCAGCTGAATCACATCGACGGAAACGCCGAGAAGGCGCGCGATGTTATGGCGGGCGTCCTCGATGATGTCCGGAACGCTGGCAGGCTCTTTCTTGATCGCAAGAACCCTGCCTTGGGATTTGGTGGCGGAAGGCTTTCGAATAGGTTCGCCTGCATCGTCCTTAAGAAACATCACGCCGTGGTTCTGGCCGTCATACCACATGATCTGGGCCTGGCGGACGAGCTTCCGTTTCGGGACCTGCAATTCGAACTCGGCGGGAACTTTGACGGGCTGGGCGAATACGATCCGAGCCCCCGTCTCCGATAGATCGCGCACGATGCACTCCATCCGGGACAGCCGATTGTTGTAGATAATGTGCCCCTCAAGAAGAGTGCGCGAACGCGGACTGGCGCGACGCTGCTCGACCGGTTCCATGTGTTCCCCCTCACCGTGGCATGCCATATGGCAGAAATGCCAAGGCAAACCTAGTCGGCTACATCTACTAGGCCATTTGGCCGATCATGCTGCAGCCTCAGGCAAGGAGGGGCTGCCGGACAGCTGGCAACCTGAAAGTAATATAGTATCCGCTGGGTGACAACCTGACGTAGCGGCTTCAGGCGATGGCATCCCTGTCAGGGATTGGCGGCCCATCCGGCGATAGTGGACGGAATCTGCTTCACGTCCGCATCCGGCCTCGCGATCGGACGAGGCAGTTGCGGCCGGGCCATGCATTCACGCATGTGGTCGTAGCGGGCATCCTTGATGATGGCGCGGTAATTATTCAAGGAATGGTTCCGGGTCCGATACATGAGCCTGGTTTCTTTATAGCAGGCGTTCCACCGCACATCGCGATCCTGCATCATGCGTGTTTGAGGCGCTGGAAGGGCCGCCCATTCCTGAGCGAACGTCCCTGCAGGCATGAGAACTGACACGATGAACGTCGGTAAGATCAAAGCACGCATGTGAGCACTCCCTAGTAAGGAGCATAAGCCTTTTCGGGACGCAACGTTGCACGTATTTCAGCGCTACTACGGGTTACTCCGATCAACTTAGGAACTCTTTCGCTTTTTATACTTCTGTTGGGTTTTTAGATCTGTCCATCACCAAACGAATTCTTCCGCCACCAATTCGTGTGGGTGGCGGTGGATTCTGTGGGCAATGAGGTGGGGTCGGGAAAAGCCCTAGTCTGAGCTGACCATAGGCCCCTGGCTCAAATGACGCTGAGCCCACATAGCAGCCTGGGTGCGGTTGGCGACTTTCGCTTTCCTCAGAATGGCCTTGATGTGCACTTTGACCGTCGCCTCAGCAACACCGAGCTGCCGCGCGATATGTTTGTTGGAAGAGCCGTCGATGAGACAGCGCAGGATCTGGGTTTCGCGTTCCGACAAACGCTGGGGCGCGCTGCCGTGAGCGCGCATCGGAATGACATTCTCGCCGTTAGCGCCCAGAAGATCAGTGGGATTGGCCTCCAGAAGTGCAAGCCCCATCGAGGATGGAATGAAGCGCTCGCCGAGCATCACGAGTTCTAGTGCTTTCAGCAGAACGTCGCGATCCATGTCGGTTCTGCATACGCCGTCGACGCCGACCTTACAGACTTGCACCAGGGTCGCCGGTTCGAAATGATCCGCGAAGATCACCACCTGCGCCGTCGGGCATTTCTCTTTAAGACTCTCCACAATCTGCACCGGTTCACTCACGGCGCCATGCGTGCAAACGAGCAGAAGAACCGGATCCTTGCCGTCGATTGCAGGAAGATCCGCATGATCCTTGAACTCTTCCGCCGACAGGGCGAACTGAGTCCCAGAGAGGATATGGTTGAAACCGCTGCGCAACAGAACGTTCGAACAGACCAGATATGTCGAAACCGGCCGAACCGAATCGCGCGCAACGCGAATCGTCGACTCTCGATAGGCGAAGGCCTGGCTCATAGTGATGTACCCCACATCCATCCCGTCTCTATCTCACACACCTTTCAGCACCTCATCCGGAATGGACAATGAGAAGCTTGGTTCGAAGGCGCTTGTCCCGAAAAGCCCGTCCACGCATCGGGAAAGGTTCACGGCCTTAACACGACCGCAGGGTCCGGGGTTCCCCGGATGGATGCTCTCTGAAGAGGTACTACCCTACCGCTTTTCACGAGCCAGACGTATTGAGCTCGGCTGTTTGCATGAAGTCAGACGCAAGGGCGGTGGACAAATTCGCTACCGCACCGTTGAGCGGGGGCAGCTTAAAATCACAGAGGAAGAAAGATGCGCCGGGGAAATGGCGCACCCGACACGATTCGAACGTGTGACCTTTGCCTTCGGAGGGCAACGCTCTATCCAGCTGAGCTACGGGTGCATGGGGCCTTGGGCCTGCAATCTTCCCTACCCGATTAGCAGACCAAGGGCAACCTCCGCCTTGGGTGGCTGCGTAAGGCTCCTTCGGCAAAGGACGCCCATTCGAATCGTGTCGGATGCGCCGCAGGAGTGCCGCAGGCTCGATCTGAATCTATGGGGTCTGCCCCTCGACGAAGAGCGGAAGTCCCCATGTTCACTTCGAAAGCTCTGCGGGCGCTAGGCTTCCTTGGAGGCTCGCTGCCTCACGATATAGCCTAAACCGAGCACTAGGACCGCTCCGATGATCGCTGATGGAATTTCGGCCTTGTGGTCGAGCTCCTGGCCAAGCTGGCCGACGAGCCATGGATCGGAGATTAGCATTTCGCCCGCAACCCAGCCTAGGAGAGCTGCCCCGGCCCAGATCAGAAGAGGCATGCGGTCCAGAAGAGTCATGATGAGGGCGGCCCCAGCCACGATGAGCGGGATCGAGATTGCCAATCCTAAAATGAGAAGGAACGTCGAGTCCTGTGCCACGGCTGCAATCGCCAAAACATTGTCGAGGCTCATGACGGCATCGGCGATCGCGATGGTCCATACAGCGTGCAACAGGCGATCAGTCTCCTTCACCGCGCCCTCGTCGTCGTCGCCGGCAAGGAGCTTCACCGCGATCCAAAGCAGCAGTGCACCGCCCACGATCTTGAGGAAAGGCGTCGACAGGAGCGCGGCGACAAGAACCGTGAAGACGATCCGCAAGCCAACTGCCACGCCTGCACCAAGGATCATCCCGATGCGACGTTTGTCCTGAGGCAGACCGCGACACGCCAAGGCGATGACCACCGCATTGTCGCCGGACAAAATGACGTTGATCCAGATGATGCCAAGAACTTTAAGAACCTGAGGGAGGAAGACTTCCATGATTGAGAACTTCAGAAGCGTTCAGGAAGAGCAAAGGACGTGGTTTCTATCGAACTGGAAATCCAGTTCTGATGGGCAGCCCCAGCATCTCAAAGCTGTTCCTGACAGGGAGAAAAGATTGCTGCTTTCAGGCAGCTCGCGACAATCGTCCGGAAGGCATCAGAGCTGCATTCCGGAAGCGGCTCAGTCCCAGAAGCCTGGAGGGCCTGTCGCGCGCTGCGCTCCCAGGAGATGAGTATGGAAAAGCGCATCCAGGAAGCCTTGGCGGAGGAGCTCCCCACATACATTGGAGACTGTAAGGCAGGTGATGATCGGCGGGATCAGAGTGTCCGGGCCGCCATCTCCATCATTCCAGCGGTCCTGATCCGACCCGCTGCTGTCTGACAGCTCCAAAAGCGAGGGGATTTCTTCGGCGCAAAGCGGAAGCAGGCGCTCAGAAGTCGCACTTCCGATAAAAGGAAGCCATGCCAGGAACAGCAATGCTAGCAGCACCCGGGCGATGGAGCGGAAAACGCAAGAACGGGCCAACGCTCTATCCAGCTTGAGCTACGGGTGTGTGAGGCCTTGGGCCTAAGTCTTGCCTATCCGATTAGCAGGCCAAGGGCAACCGCCGCCTTGGGTGAGCGGGAGCGCCTCCTGCCCCTCGTCCGGATCAAGAGAGTCAGGCGACGGGCAGCACGAGGGCCAGGTCGGCTTCGGTGAGCAGGCGGTATTGTCCCGGCTCCAGATCCTTCGGGAGATCCAGGCTGCCGATCTTGTCGCGGTGCAGGGCGGTCACGTGGTTTCCGATCGCGGCAAACATACGCCTAACCTGGTGATAGCGGCCTTCCGTGATGGTGATATGGGCGCTCGTAGTGTCGAGCGGCTCCATGATGGCGGGCAGGAGCGGCTTGTCCTCGCCTTCGAGCATCAAGGTGCCGGCTGCGAAGATTCCCGCCTCGTCGCCTTTCAGGGGACGGTCGAGGGTGACGTGGTAGCGCTTCGCGATATTCGCGCGCGGCGAGATGATCCGGTGCAGGAGATTGCCGTCGTCCGTCATCAGGAGAAGGCCGGAGGTTTCCTTGTCCAGCCGCCCGACGGTGGAGATCGCGGGATCGCGCCGGCGCCAGCGGTCGGGCAGGAGGCTGTAGATCAAGGGCCCCGCTTCCTTGTGCGAGCAGGTCACGCCGAGCGGCTTGTGCAGCATGAGCGCGAGGCCGGGTGGCGGATCGAGGGGCTTGCCCTGAACGCGTATCCGCTCTGACAGGTCACGCGTGACGGCGATGCGCTGGTCGGCATCCTCGATTTCCACGCCGTCGAGTTTCACGAGACCGGCATGGACGAGCTGTTGCACCTCGCGGCGTGAGCCGTAGCCGAGATTGGCAAGAAGACGGTCGAGGCGGAGCGTCTGCGTCTTGCTCATTTCATGGCCTCGTACACCTTGTATCCACCGCCCTCGATGGCCGATGTCACGCGCCGGAAGAGGGGTTTGAGCACGCCCTCATACGGCAGATGGCGATTGGCCACGAGCCACAGCGTTCCGCCCGGACGCAAGGTCTCGGCTGCTTTGCGGATGAAGCTTTGGCCGAGCGATTGATCCTCCGCGCCGCCATCGTGGAAGGGTGGGTTCATCACCACGAAGTTGAGACCGCTCAACGGCAGTTTGGCACGCACATCGGCCCAGAGAATTTCGGCGCGCGGATCGTCGATGTTGCGCGCCGACATGTCCGTCGCGCGGCGGTCGAGATCGAGCATAGTGAGATGCTCGACCTTGGGCGATGTGAGAATAGCGCGCGACAGAACGCCGATGCCGCAGCCGAAATCGGCGCCCTTTCCGTTCAACGCGGGAAGGTGCTGCATGAGCAGCGCGGAGCCAGGATCGAGGCGGTTCCAGCTGAAGACTCCGGGTTGGGTCCATAGACCCAACGTATCATCGAGCACAGGCTGTCCCTCGCGGATCGCCTCATCGATGCCGGTCGCTTCGCTGGGCCGCTCGCCGGCGCAGATGCGATGATGCCGGCGCGAGGTTTCGCTGATCGCGCAGCCGAACCCTTTAAGTTCCTTAGCGAGCCGCGAGCCGCCTTTGTCCTTGGGCGCAAGGACGATGAATTCGCCGCCGGGCGCAAGCGCCTTGAGGGCAAGGGCGATGGTGTAGCGCCGCTCCACTGTTCCGGGGGGCGCGAGCACGATCATGCGGCTGAGCGAACCCTCAGCCTGAGCTTCCAGCGCGGCGGAGCCGGGCATGAGCGGCGAGAACTGAATGCTGCCCTCGGGCGCCTCCGCCAATTCGACCGGAGGCGCTCCGTAGACGCCCGATGGTTTCATATCTTGCAAGGCTTTACCGATCCACGCTGTACGAGCGGGTTATTAGTATGCTGCAACCTGGAAAGTAAGCCTTATCGCGCTCCTATTGGCAGACGATGGCGGCGCTCGGGCAATAAGCTTGGTATTGCGGCGTCGGGCAATAGGTCTGCCGGAAGGTCTCGGGGATCGTGCAGGTCACGTGCACACGGTAGCCCTGCTGCGGCACGCCGATGGCCTCGTGCAGGACCGAATAGCCGATTCCCTGCTCGGCCAGCCTCGAAATTGCCCGCTCGGGCTGGAGGACGCTGGTCACCCGGGTGGTCCTTACCGAATAATCCGCAGCGTGAGCGGCCGAAACTAAAAGGCCTGCTGCGATGGCTGCTGCACCGATCCATTGAATTCTCATGCCAGTTCTCCCGCATTCTCAACGAAACAGGCCAATCCGGCCTATGGAAGAATAAATGCCGAGGGGGGCGTTTGGGATCCTTAACCACGTTCCACAGGGGGGAAGCGTCTTAAACAAGCGGTAGGAATCTGTGGGCGATAACGCGGCTGACGTCAGTGAAGTGAATAGGCTCACATGCACCACATCCATCTCGCCGAAGGTTTGAAGCTTCGTTTTCCGGCCCGCAGCGCCGATTTCGACCAGGGTGTCGAGGTTGGCATGCTGGCGGCTCTCATGAGCCAGGACGTTGCGGAGTTCAGCCGCCGGATCTCCAACGCCAATCTGGGGCAGGTGCGCGCTTTGGCCGATCAGTTCGGCTACCGCCTCGTGGAAGGCGAAGCCGAGGGCGAGAGCGTAGCCCTCACCTTCTATAACCGCACCGCCCGCCCGCGCCTGCGGGTCGTGCATTCGGGCGCCTGAGACCTTCTCAGGCGTTCTTGAACCTCTTCTCGAGCGCCCGCACCCGCGCACGATAGGCGGTATAGAGGCCGCTGGCGGCAATGATGCCGCCGCCCAGGATCGTCCAGGCATCGGGCACCGTGCCGAACACCCAAAACCCGAGCAGGCCCGCCCAGATGAGCTGGGTGTAGGAGAACGGGGCGATCACCGAGGCATCGCCCTGCCGATAGGCCATGATCAGGAACCATTGGCCGATCGTGAAAGCCACTCCGGCCGCGATGCCGAGCAGGGCCATGTCCCAGCCTGGACTCACCCATTCGAAAGGCACGACGGCGCTCAAGGAGATGGCCCCGATGATGCTGGTATAGATCATCGTGGTCAGAGCATGGTCGCTACCGGTCTTGCGGGTGATGATGGCGCCGAGCGCCCAGCTCGCCGCGCTGAGAAGAGGCAGCAGCGCCGCCGCCTGGAAGGTGCCCGAGCCGGGGCGGATGACGATGAGGACGCCGATCAACCCGACCGCCGCCGCGCTCCAGCGCCTGATGCCGACGTTCTCGCCCAGGAAGACGATCGACAGGGCCATGATGAGGATCGGCGCCACGAAGAAGATAGCGGTTGCATCGGCAACCGGCAGGTAGGGAAGGCCCGTGGTGAAAATCAGGGTCGAAGCGACCATCGCGACAGCGCGGAGGATCTGAAGGCCGGGCCGCGTGGTGCGAAACAGGGCCGAGCCGCCCGTGAGATAGACGAAGGGGACCATCAGCAGAGCGAAGGTCGCATAGCGCATCCACGCGATCTGAGAAACCGGAAGGTTCGCCGTCAGCAGCTTGGTCACCACGTCAGTGAGCGCGAAGAACACGGTCGATCCCACCAGCAGCAGGATGCCGCGCAGGGGCGTATGCCCCCGCTGGGGCTTCACGGACGCTTGCGCGGCAATCGCGGATGCCGCTTCCTGTTGGAGGGCGATGGGACCGGTGGACATGAGCGGCTCAAAAAAATTGGCTCGCGCGGTGGAGACGCAGCGAACCAGAGGAGGCAATCAACTTCCGGGAATGAACCCTGTTTCACCCGGTATGAGAAGTGCAAACTCGGCACATGATCCATGCTTTAGACGAATGGATCGACCATGATTGAGGTCTAGATTTGCACGCTGAGCATGGGCATTCAAAAGCACCCAATAGCCTACGGGAACGATGATGCAGGAGAGCGCACTGGAGCGACCAAGCCGTCTGGTCAGCGGAACGCCAGCATTCCGCCGCCTGAACCTTGCCTTGTTCGCAGCCGGATTCTCGACCTTTGCGATTCTTTACTGCGTGCAGCCCCTGCTGCCGGCTTTCTCGGAAGAGTTTCACGTCAGCGCGGCGGCGAGCAGTCTGTCCCTCTCCCTCAGCACAGGCTTACTCGCCGTCGCGATGCTGGTGGCGGGCTCTCTCTCGGAAGTGTGGGGCCGCAAGCCGGTCATGGTTGCCTCGCTGCTCTCCTCTGCCCTGCTGACGCTTCTCTCTGCCGTCGCGCCGACTTGGACGACCTTCCTGATCATCCGCATGCTCATTGGCATCACGCTCAGCGGACTTCCTGCCGTGGCCATGGCTTATGTGAGCGAGGAGGTGGAGCCCAAATCCATTGGCCTTGCCATGGGCCTGTTCATCGGCGGCAATGCAGTGGGCGGCATGGCGGGCCGCATCTTCAGCGGCGTCCTGACGGATCTCGGCTCGTGGCGCATGGCCATCGGAATCATCGGAGCCATGGGGCTGGCGGCAGCAATGGCCGCATGGCGCAGCCTACCGGCCTCGGCCCATTTCCAGGCACGCCGCGCCGATCTCGGCGACATGCTTCGCGCCTTCGCGGGACACTTGCGTGATCCTGGCCTGCGCTGCCTGTTTGCCGAGGCATTTCTGCTCATGGGCGGGTTCGTGACGCTCTATAATTATCTCGGCTACCGGCTGACGGCGGAGCCCTATGCTTTAAGCCAGACCGCCATCGGCGCGATCTTCTTCAGCTATCTCATCGGCACGGCGAGCTCCGCCTGGATCGGCGGACTTGCCGAGCGGCTGGGCCGCCGCCGGGTGATGTGGGTCATGATCGTCATCATGATGGCGGGCCTGGGCCTCACCCTTTTCCAGGCGCTGCCCGTAATTATCCTCGGCATCGCCGCCGTCACCTTCGGCTTCTTCGGTGCGCATTCCATCGCGAGCAGCTGGGTCGGGCGCCGGGCGCGGGGAACGAAGGCGCAGGCCTCGGCTCTTTACCTGTTCTGCTATTACTTCGGGTCAAGCGCCATCGGCACCCTTGGGGGCGTGTTCTGGTCCAACTGGGGCTGGATCGGGGTCTGCGTCCTTGTGACCACTCTCCTCCTCATCGCACTTGCCCTCGCCTTCTATCTGGCGTCGCTTCCTCCGCTGACAGATCAGTCGCAGCCCTAGTAGGATCGATGAGGCTATAGTCGATGGATTATCCCAAACTGTAATAATATATGTTCAGCCTATTGATCGTTATTCATCGCATTCCATCGATTAAGAATAATTATACTGGTCTTATTGTTGCCCCATTAGCCTCCATTTTGCACACCCATACAACACGACAAGGGAATGCATTTTGGATCAACGTAAGCTCATGCTTGCTTTCGCGAGCATCGCTCTCGCGAGTGCTGCTCTCCTTTCTCCTGCCAGTGCAGAGCCGGATGCCCTATCCGGCAAAGTCATTCAGAACGGCAAGGCTTCCTGGTACGGCCCGGGCTTTCAAGGAAAGCGGACCGCCAGCGGAGAGACCTTCAACACCAATGAGCTCACCGCCGCTCACCGCACGCTGCCCTTCGGCACGAAAGTGAAGGTCGTGAACAAGCAGACCGGGCGTTCCGTGGTGGTGCGCATCAATGATCGCGGCCCTTATGCCCATGGCCGCGTTATCGACCTCTCCCGCGCCTCCGCCCAGGCCATCGGGATCGACGGCGTCGGATCGGTCTCCGTCGCGCAGATGTAAGGCTGAGCCTTGGCGGGATCCTTTCCTGCCAAGGCTTGGACCGTCGCCTTTTGTGGAACTCTAGACGGCCCAGGCTGCTTTTCCCCGGTCACTCGCGTCATTGAGAGCCCTTGGGAACTACATGCAAGTTCAGCCGCCGCTGATCGGATTTTTTGGAGCCTTCGCGCTTTTGTGTGGAACCACATTGGTGTCGCAAACAGTTGCCGCACGGCCGTGGACTGAACCCCCGGCTGAGCTTGGCTTGTCTGCTCCACCACCCACACCTTCGCCTCCCGCGCAGATGCCGGCCCCGGCCCCTGCGGCCGAAGCTCCTCCTGCGCTACCGCAGCAGGAAGCAAAGCCCCAGCCTTCCGCCCCTGAGCCAAAACCTGAAATCGAAACCGCCAACCGTCCGACGCGCGATGAGAAGGCCAAGACATTCGTCATGACCTATCTCGATACGTGGTCGAGCCCGAATGAACGCGCTCTCGATGCAACGGCGGAGCTTTATGCGCCGCGCGTTCTTTTCCATGGCCGCACCGTCAGCATGGACCGGGTCTTCAAGCAGAAGGAGCGCTTCGTGCGGCGCTGGCCGGAGCGCGAATACCGCCCGCGGGACAATACTACCGGTGCCGAGTGCAATGCGGCCGGTACGCTCTGCACGGTTCACACGGTTTTCGATTATGTCGCCGCCAATCCTAAGCGTGGCCGCTTTTCGCAAGGAGCCGGCGCTTTGCAGCTCGTCGTTCAATTCATCGGCGACAAGCCCGTGATTGTTGCCGAGCATAGCACGGTGATCACACAGAAGCGCAAGCGCACTCTAGCTTCGGAGAATGCATCGAATGAGTGACGTCAAATCGATCCATGACGCTCCGCATGTGTATGACAGCGAGCGCAGCCGCCACTGGACCCATATGCGGGACCGCATGCGCGCGCTGATTCACGCTGAGGTCGAAAAGTTCAACCCTACCGACGATGCACGCCGCGCGCTGGAACTCATCATCGAATCCTCGGTCCGCCCTTCGGAGGTGGAAGGCGAGCTGAAGCTTACAGTCATCGATCCGGGCGGCGAACCTCGCATGATCATGCGGAACGGTCAGGCCGAGCCCTTCACCTTGCAGGATCTGATCGACGAGCTGCGCGCGAGTCATCCGGTGCTCTTCACGACCGCCCGTAGGGACGACAGGTTGATTCAGGAACGTCGGCCCGAGCCCGTACCGCGCCACGAGCCCGCACCTCGCGACTGGCTCAGCGTCGGAAGCGTGGCATCGGCGGCGCCAGCGGAACCTGCGCATCGCAAACCCTCCCTGCACCACTGGCGCAAGCGCGGAATCCGCCTTCATGCGTGGTCGCGTTCCATCAAAAGAATATTGAGGGAGAAGGCTCCCGGCGATAGCGCCGTGCGCCTGGAAGCGATCAGGCAAAGTCTTGTTCAATCCGGCGAGCGGGCTGGCACCTTCTTCGAGGACCTTCGCGAACGTCCGGTTTATCGGCGCCCCGGCTTTGCCCTCGGCGCCGTGGCACTTGCAGCCTTTCTCGGCTTCGGGGTCTTCATGCTCATGAGAGGTGAGGAACCCCCTCAGGCCAGCATCGCAGAACCGGCCACCACGGGAGCCGTCACCCCAAGCCGCAGCGTCAGCGCAGTCGCGAACGCGGCGGTCAGCACGCAGGCATCGCGCTCGACGGGCGGGCGCTCCTTGCGCGGCGTTCCGGATGTGATCGACACCGCCACCTTGTCTCTTGAGGGCGAGGTCGTTCGCCTGTTCGGCGTCGAATGGGCACCGGGCGCGGGCAAGCCCGAGGATCTCACGAGCTACCTGCAGGGCCGCGAAGTCTCCTGCGAGCCTGCCGGCAGCAACGACACTTATCGCTGCAAGGTCGGCGAGCAGGATCTGTCGCGGGTCATTCTTTACAACGGCGGCGGCCAGCCGACTGCCGMGGCGACGCCGGAGCTGAAGGCCGCCGCCGACAAGGCGCGCGAGACGAAGATTGGCGTGTGGGGAAGTCAGCCATAAAAAACGGCCCCGTGCATGCACGGGGCCGTTTGATCTTGAAGCCTGCGCTTAGCGGGCGCCGGCCGGAGCGGGAATTTCGACCTCGATCTCGAGGGTCGAGATGTCCGAGTCCCGGTTCATCTTCACCTGGACATTGTCGTGCTCGACCATCACGTGGCGGCGGACGACGGCCAAGATCTCTTCACGCAACTGCGCCACCAGATCGGACTTGCCGCCGACGACGCCGCGCTCGTGAGCCAGCAGGATCTGCAGGCGCTCGCGCGCCACAGGCGCCGACGTACGACGGTTGAAGAAGCTCATCAGGTTCATGCGGCCCTCCTTCCGAACAGCTTGCCAAACAAGCCCTTCTTGTCGGACGGGACGGTCATCTCGACCGTTTCGCCCTTGAGCCTGCGCACTGCATCGAAGTAAGCCCGGCCCGGCGCGCTGGCCGGGTTGTTGAGGGTGACCGGCGAACCGACGTTCGATGCGCGCAGAACCTCTTCGCTCTCCGGGATAATGCCGATGAGCGGGATCGAGAGGATCTCGAGCACGTCATCCACTTTGAGCATCTCGCCGCGCTCGGCGCGGATGGGGTCGTAGCGGGTGAGCAGCAGGTGCTTCTCGATGCGGCCGCCATTCTCGGCTTTCTCGGTTTTGGAATCGAGCAGGCCGATGATGCGGTCGGAGTCGCGGACCGAGGACACTTCCGGGTTCGTCACGACGACGGCGACATCCGCGTGGCGCATGGCCATGGTCGCGCCACGCTCAATGCCGGCGGGGCTGTCGCAGATGATCCAGTCGAACTTCTCGCGCAGCTCGTTGAGCACGCGGGCGACGCCCTCATCCGTCAGCGCGTCCTTGTCGCGGGTCTGCGAGGCGGGCAGCAGCGAGAGGTTCTCGAGGCGCTTGTCGCGGATGAGAGCCTGGTTGAGCTTCGCGTCGCCCTGCACCACGTTGATGAGGTCGAACACCACGCGGCGCTCGGCGCCCATGACGAGATCGAGATTGCGCAGCCCGACGTCGAAGTCGATGACGACGACCTTTTCGCCGCCATGTGCGAGCGCCGCGCCGAGAGCTGCCGAGGACGTTGTCTTTCCAACGCCACCTTTGCCGGATGTTACGACCAAGACTTTGGCCATTGTCGTCTCTCTTTCTCTAGTATCAATCCAGTGTTGTCAGGATGATGGAATCGCCATCCAGGCTTACCTGGACGGGCTGACCGTGAAATTTTGTGCCGAGATCGTCGGCGGTCTTGTAGAGACCGTCGACCGCGATCAGTTCGGCTTCGAACTTTCTGCAGAAGATGCGGGCGCGGTCATTGCCCGTGCAGCCGGCAATCGCCCGTCCGCGCAAGGTGCCGTAGACGTGGATCGATCCGCCCGCCACGATCTCCGAACCGGAGGCGACGGAGCCGATTACCGTCACATCGCCTTCGGGATGAAGGATCGACTGGCCGGAGCGCACGGAGCCCTCGATGAGGAGCGTCTTCTCCGAGCCGGGCTGGTAGCCGGCGGCCTCGACGGCAGCGGCGGCTTCCTCAGCCACTCCGGGCTCTATCTCGCCCGCAGGCTTGCCGCCATTGATGGCGGGCGGCATGTCGGGCTCGACATTCTCAGGAGCTGCGCCTTCCAGTCCGATGATGCGGATGTTGCGCATCTTGAAGGCGGCGAGCAAAAACTTGAGTTCTGACTTGGACGGCTTGAGGGAGGAGACGTCGGCAATGATGGGCCGTCCGGTAAAAAAACCGGGCGAGCGTTCTGACACGGCGTCGAGATCCTCCAGCCAGTCCCTCAGGGGCACTTCAGGCGCGAGGACCAGGGCCATGAAGGACCTGCCACGGAAGCGAAGAGAGGGGCGGGGGCGAACGGCGATGGTCACGGGAGTTCAAATTCCTTTAATACCCCCTGATTTCGTCTCACTATGGTTAATGGACCGTTAAGAGGCCGCCCAGTGCTAACAAATTTCTTAAATTCTTCGGTCCTGAAATCCGTCACCGCCGACACAACGAGATAGGACCGATAAGAAATTCCACTCCTGCAAGGAATATAAAGATAAGATCTAGCTCTTTATGAGTAGATACTAGCACTTCTTGCGTATTACTTTGAAAGCAAAGCTCAATTGACCGCCTATGGGATGAGCATAGGATCAACGTTCTTTCGTTTTGTCAGATCGTTGCTTCAAGACTATTTTCACAAGGGAGCCAGGAACGACAAGACGATCGACACGACAATAAGCCGAAAGGCAAGTCCACGGAGGACGAAGTATGTCGGATCGCGTTTCTGGTCTTCTTTCCCTGTTCAATTCCTTGAGTCGCTTGTCCTGCCGAATCGTTCTCGCCGCAGCCTTTCTGGTTTCCGGCCTTATCGGTGCATCGGCCCAGCCAAGCCCACCTCCAGCGCCGTCGCCGGTTCCTGAAACCGCCCGTGCCAATGCGGGCACGCTCGGTGTCATTTCCGGCGGCGCCGACGGAACCTATATCCGCATCGCCGCCGATCTCGCCAATGTTCTCGACGGCGAGGATCTGCGCATTCTTCCGATGATCGGGCGTGGCTCGCTTCAGAACCTGCGCGACATCATGTTCCTGCGTGGTGTCGATATCGGCATCGTGCAGATGGATGCCCGCGAGCAGCTCAAGGTGGAGGGACTTCAGGACAACGCGGTGAGACGCCTGCGCTTCATCACCCGCCTCTACAACGAGGAAGTCCACATCATCGCAAGCCGCGACATCACCGATATCAAGCAGCTCGACGGCAAGAAGGTGAATATCGACAAGGTCGGCAGCGGGACGAACCTGACCTCGCGGCTCATCTTCGACAAGCTCGGAATCAAGCCCGAGCTCACCACCTTCGATCAGGCTTCATCCTATGCGCGGCTGAAATCCGGAGAGATCCAGGCCGCCGTCTATGTCGCCGGAAGGCCGGTGCGGGCAATCGCCGAATTCCAGACGGAAGGACGCTTCCACCTGCTCTCCATTCCCTTCGAGGGCGAGATCGCGGAAAGCTACTTCCCGGCGCGCTTCGCGAACAACGATTATCCGCAGCTCGTCGACACTGATAAGCCCGTCGAGACGCTTGCCGTCGGCAGCCTGCTGGCGGTGTTCAACTGGCCTGAGAATTCCGATCGCTACAACCGGGTCAGGCGCTTCGTGAATGCCTTCTTCTCGCGCTTCGACGAGTTTCTGCAACCGGGACGCCATCCGAAATGGAAGGAGGTCAATCTGGCCGCAGACGTGCCCGGCTGGGAGCGCGTGAAGCCCGCCCAGGAATGGCTCGACCGCATGGCGACCGCCAGCAATTCGCCCGCGCAGGTGCAGAGCTTCGAGAGTTTCATGAACAGTCGCGGCATCAGCGTTTCCGCTGAGCAGCGGGACATGCTGTTCCGCGAATTCCTCACCTGGCAGAGCGACCGGCAGAACGACCGGCAAAGGTCGCCCCGGCGCACCAGCCGACAGGAATAATCACACCCCAAACTGGACCCAGGCCAAAGGCTCCCTCTCAAGCCTTTGGCTCCGCCACAGGAGGTCCGCCATGAATCGGAATACGACATCACCATCGAAACGCCTGGCCGCCGAGTTGCTGACAGGCACATTGCTCGGCCTGTCTCTTCTCGGGCCGGCCCGCGCGCAAGATACCGTCGCCGCCATCCCCGATGCGGCGGATGCCTATGCCACCGATCGTCTGACACCGTCATCGAGCGATCTCGCGAATCTTCTGCCGCTCGTTCTGACCTCGCGCGAGCGAAGACAGCTGGCCGAAAGGCTCGAAGCCTCCATGCGTAGCGGCGACATGAGCGGAGCGCAGAACAGCCTGAACTCCGCCATCGAGGTCGGCACGCTCGCCATCGTTCTCGCAGGCCAGCTGAAGAATCCGGACCTTCTTACGACACTTCAGAATCTCGGAATCAAGGGCGATGYCGCCATGCCGGCGGAGCCTCCGGACGCATCGGCTAATTGCAGCGCCCCGGTAGCATTGGCGGATCTTCAGGAGGCTGTCGAGCGGGAGAAGAATTACAGCGGCATGATTTCGCAAACGCTGAACGATCTCATGCAGGAGAACAACGCCCTGAAGGCGCGCCTGGACACGGACAATGCCGACCAGCAGTCGAAGATGTCCGAGTTGCAGCAGGCGCTGCAACGCGAGCAGGAGAAAAGCGAAACTGCCGGCCGCGAACTGGCGACCCTGCGCACCGATTACCAAGCCCTCCAATCGGCACCAGAGCAGGCCAAGGCCGCGATAGCCGCGAGCACAGCCGAATGGGAGACTCGTCTGCGGGAACAGCGCGATACCAACGCCCGTCAGCTTGCGGATATGGAAAAGGAATTGCGCGCCCTGCAAGTGCTCAAGGAGCAGGAATCGATTTCGCAATCTGCCCATGTGAGCGAACTCGAAAAGACATTGGCCCGCACGCAGGCGCAGGGTGAAGTTCTCGCCCAGGAACTGATTGCGGTGAACAAGGAGCTGAGCGCGCTCAAGGAGCCGCAACAGTCGAGCGTCACGCCACTGGTGCACCGGATCACGCGAGCAGGAATGGATGCGCCTCTGCCACCCGTCATCGAGGATACAACGCCTCGAGAAACCTCCGCGATTTCGCAGACCGATGCGACACCATCAGCGCCCGAGCGCGCTCTTCCGTCACAGGACAACGCTTCTAATCAGAAACAGAAGGAGCCCGCACCCGTCGTGGTTGCCTCCCTGCCGACAAGCTTCGATCCGATACCGGCGGTTTCGCCACCGGCGGATCCGCCGAAGAGCGAGGACCGCCTCACGATCCGCGCAGACGAACTCTTGCGCAAGGGCGACGTGAGCGGCGCGCGCCTGCTTCTGGAGCGGGCCCTGGACAACGGCAACGCACGCGCCGCTTTCCTGATGGGCGAGACCTTCGACCCGAACGTGCTCAACAAGCTGCGCGTTCTCGGCATTCGCGGCGACGCGTCCAAAGCGCGGGAATTCTACGCGCAGGCTCTCGCCCTCGGCATGGTCGAGGCGCGGGCGCGGATGGAGGCTTTGAAATAAAGGTGCAGGTTAAAAGGGCACCCACTCACCGTTTTCGGTGAGGGACTCGACGGCGCGCTCCAGCGCAGTGCCGGCATCGAGAAGCTGCTGGGCGGTCTGCTGGATCTGGAGCGTCGGGCCGGAAAACGTTGCCACGTGCTCGGTCATCTCCCGGACGCGCTCGATCAGATCGATCAGATCCGCGGCAAGCGCGGCCCTCTCCTCCGCCTCACCGGCGGCGGGCCGACCTTGCTTCAGGCGCGGGGCGAGAGGGATCACGTTCGTCATGTGTTCCAAATTCCGCTTTTGCGCCGCGCGGGGCAATGGACACACCCGGCACGATCCACAAGAATCAGTCGTCTTTGGGCGGTGGAAGCGCATTTTCCTATGCCTTCGCGCCTCTAGACGTTCGCCTAATGGGCCTTGGCTGGTACCAGTGCTATTCCTTTGATCGTCATATCGACGTCATTTTTTCCTAAAGCTCACCGATCACATCATGGAATTATCTACTGCGGCGCTTCTTGCTGCCTCGGGTCTTGCGGCCGGTCTTGTCAATGCGATTGCCGGCGGCGGCACCTTCTTCACTTTTTCCGCTCTCTTGGCTGCGGGCCTTCCGCCGGTGGTAGCCAATGCGACAAGCGCGGTAGCGGTGACGCCTGCGAACATCGCCAGCGCCTGGGCCTATCGCAAGGAACTCGCCGCCAATCTGCGCCGCTTCGCCGCTCTCGGGGTGGTGAGCCTCATCGGCGGCCTTGCCGGTGCGTATATCCTCACCGTCACCAACAACGAGGCGTTCCGCCAGCTCGTGCCGTGGCTCCTTCTGTTCGCCACCGTTCTGTTTGCCTTAAGCCCGCGCATCGTGGCGATCGCCCGCGCCATCGGCAAAAGCGAAGGGCATCACCCCTCCACCCGCGCCTGGGCTGCAGGCCTCGCGTTCCAGACACTCGTCGCCACCTATGGTGGCTTCTTCGGCGCGGGCATGGGCATCGTGATGCTGGCGGCACTTGCCATCACAGAGGGCGATGATTTCCATCTCATCAACTCGGCAAAGCATCTCTGCTCCACCGTGATCCAACTTGTCGCGGTGGTGCTGTTCATCATCGCAGGCCTCGTGAGCTGGCATGAGACGATCATCGTGGGAGCCGCATCGATCATCGGCGGATATCTCGGCGTGCATTTCGGGCGCAAGATGCCGGCCAGCATGATCCGGTGGCTCGTCATTGGTGTCGGTGCAGCACTGACACTGTATTTCTTCATTCGTTAACGCGCATTAACGGCCTTCCGCATTTTCTCGCGACCTTCGTGCATTTTGCGGAAATCTGCCTGATTCACGCCATAAGCGTCCGTCTTTCTGAGGCTGTCTGATTCCAAGCATTTCAAGAAGGATGAACTCAGTGGCCGAATCTCAGAAACTGGCAGGGCTCGACGCCATGGCATCGGTAAGCGCGCTCGGCCTGCGGTGGGCCGCCTTGCGCGGCATGCTGAACTCGCCCCTCATCCTGGGAGAGGAGCAGCGCGGGCTGCGCGACGAACTGGTGCATGAGCTCAACACCGTCGAGCAGGATTTCAGCGCGCTCCAATCCCGCAACCCGGCGGAAATTTCCGCGAAGGTCGACATCGCGAAATCCGCTTTGCGCGAGAAGGTGCAGGGCAGCGAGATGTGGATGCTCGACCTGCTCGACAGCATCCAGGCCGATCTCCAGGGCCTTGCTGCGAAGTCCGTGAACGGCGCACAAGCGACACGCCCGCCGGTCAATCTCTCCCGCACACATCAGTCGCGACCGGACGAGGCCACGCCACCGGCAGCGCAGGACAACGGCACGTCAAGCGCGGCGTAATGCTATAAACGACAAGCGCGGCGTAATGCTATAAACGACAAGCGCCGCATCATCGTCGATGCGGCGCTTTTTCTTTGCCCGATGTCTAGACGAGGCCCGGATCGATATTGCTCTGGCGATCCAGCCATTCAGGGATCGGCAGGTTCTTCTCGCGCAGGAAGGCCGGGTTGAAGAGCTTGGATTGATAGCGCGTGCCGTAATCGCACAGCACCGTCACGATGGTGTGCCCGGGTCCTAGATGCCGCGCGAGACGGATCGCGCCCGCCACGTTGATGCCGGACGATCCGCCGAGGCACAGGCCTTCATGTTCGAGCAGATCGAAGATGACCGGTAGCGCCTCTTCATCGGGAATCTGGAACGACAAATCGATGGGCGCGTCCTCCAGATTCTTCGTGATGCGCCCCTGCCCGATGCCCTCGGTAATGGACGATCCCGTCGATTTGAGTTCGCCCGTCGTGTAGTAACTGTGAAGCGCCGCACCCAGCGGATCCGCAAGCGCGATGGCGACCTTCGGATTGCGCTGCTTCAAGGCCATGCCGACGCCGGCCAGCGTGCCGCCCGTGCCGACCGCACAGGTGAAGCCATCGACCTTGCCGCCCGTCTGTTCCCAGATCTCCGGTCCGGTCGTCTCGACATGCGCCTGACGGTTCGCCACGTTGTCGAACTGGTTGGCCCAGATCGCCCCGTTCGGCTCCGAAGCCGCAAGGCGTTCGGAGAGACGGCCTGAGACCTTCACGTAGTTGTTTGGATTGGCATAGGGCACCGCAGGCACTTCGATCAGCTCCGCGCCCGCGAGCCGGAGCATGTCCTTCTTCTCCTGGCTCTGCGTCTCCGGGATCACGATGACCGTTCTGAAACCCATGGCGTTGGCCACGAGCGCGAGCCCGATGCCGGTATTGCCCGCCGTTCCCTCCACGATCACACCGCCGGGTTTCAGCTGCCCGCGCTCCACTGCATCCTGAATGATGAAGAGCGCCGCCCGGTCCTTCACCGACTGTCCGGGATTCATGAACTCGGCCTTGCCGAGGATCGTGCAGCCCGTCAGTTCTGAGGCCTGGCGAAGCTTGATGAGCGGCGTGTTGCCGATGGCGGCGGGAACGTCAGGCTTGATGGACATAGGTTCGGTCATCCGTTGCAGAGAATGGAGAGGAGCATCGACCCGAAAGCCAAAGGGCGCAATTGCGATAATTTCACATATTTGATCAGATAATAATCTATTAATTACAAGACTTGACGTTCTTTAAAAAGAACCACATGTTCCACGCTTAGGCCCATAGGCCCTTTCCCCTCCATCCAGCAAGGGAGAACCATGTCTGGCTCTGCAGTGGCTTCGCCTCTTTCCGTCGGAAACCGTGCAAGCTTGACCATCAACGCCCCGGCCTCGCTTGCGGCGGCAGCGGGCATCCTCGGCGGCGCGGCCCTTCTGGGCGCGATCATCAACCCCAAGCAGGCGGCGCTTTATGTTCTCGGCGCGGCGCTCGGCCTCGTGCTCTATCACGCAGCCTTCGGCTTTACCTCCGCCTGGCGCGTCTTCATCTCCGACCGGCGTGGAGAAGGCTTGAGGGCCCAGATGGTGATGCTCGCCATCGCCTCCATCCTGTTCTTCCCGGTTCTGGCCTCGGGCACGCTCTTCGGCCAGCCGGTGGCCGGCAACGTCTCGCCGGCGGGCATCGGCGTCGTGTTCGGCGCTTTCATCTTCGGCATCGGCATGCAGATGGGCGGCGGCTGCGCCTCCGGCACGCTCTATACGGTAGGTGGCGGCTCCACGCGCATGCTGATCACGCTCGCAGCCTTCATCGCGGGTTCGGCCATCGGCGCGGCGCATCTGCATTGGTGGACGGCTCTGCCGAGCCTGCCGAAGATCTCGATCATCGAGCTCTGGGGGCCTTGGCCCGCGCTTGCCGTGCAGCTCGCCGTCTTCGCCATCATCGCAGGCGTGACGGTGGTGCTGGAGAAGCGCCGCCATGGGCAGCTCATTCAGCCCGCTCCTTCCCCGCGCCAGGGCCTTGCCCGCTTCACGCGCGGTCCGTGGCCGCTGGTGGCGGGCGCGGTGGCGCTGGCTCTCTTGAACTTCGTGACGCTCTATCTCGCCGGCCGTCCTTGGGGCGTAACCTCGGCCTTCGCCCTCTGGGGTTCGAAGATCGCAGCCGCCATCGGCTTCGATGTGGCAAGCTGGCCTTATTGGTCGAGCCCTGCCAGCCAGGCCGCGCTGAACGGCAGCATCTTCAACGACGTCACGACCGTGATGGATTTCGGCATCATCCTCGGCGCGCTGCTTGCGGCATCGCTCGCGGGTCGCTTTGCTCCCACCTGGAAGGTCCCATTGCGCTCGGCTATTGCCGCCGTCGTGGGCGGCCTGCTGCTGGGCTACGGCGCGCGCCTCGCCTATGGCTGCAATATCGGCGCCTATTTCTCCGGCATCGCCTCGGGCAGCTTCCACGGTTGGGTCTGGCTGGTGGCAGCCTTCGCCGGCAACGTTCTCGGCACGCGCCTGCGCCCGCTCTTCGGGCTGGAAGTGGAACGCGTGAAGCTCACCGGCTGCTGAGGCCATCCGCCCTGAAAGACAAAGGCTCCCGGCTCACGCCGCGGAGCCTTTTTCATGCGTGCGCTTCCTCTTGCCGGATCGTCTTGATGAGATCGCCGAGCGCGGTGAAATCCTTCTTGCGGCCCGATGTCCGACGCCACACGAGGCCGAGTGTGCGCATGGGCGGGTTCTCGGGAAACGGAATGAGTGCGACGCGCTGGCGGTCCACTTCCGTCGCGGCGCACAGTTCCGGCAGCAGCGTGATGCCATGGCCCGCCGCCACCATCTGCATGATGGTGGTGAGCGAAGCGGCTCCAAGGGCTTTTCGCGCCTGCATGTTGGCGATCTGGCAATAGTGAAGCGCCTGATCGCGCAGGCAATGGCCTTCTTCCAGCAAAAGCAGACGCTCCTGCCCGATGCGCTCGCGCAGGTCGGGGGCGTTCCATCGAGCAGCCTCCTGCGCCTGCACGGCAATGAGGAAGCGATCGTCGAAGAGCGGCATGGATTCGAGCTGCGTGTTCTGGACGGGCAAGGCCACCAGCACCACATCGAGTTCGCCGCGCATCAGCTCATCCATCAGGATGTCGGTCTGCGTCTCGCGGATCTGGAGATCGAGTTCGGCATAATGACGATCCAGTTCGGTGAGGATCGCAGGCAGGAGATAAGGCGCGACCGAGGGGATGATGCCGAGGCGGATGGGGCCTGCGAGCAGGCCGTGATGCTGGCGCGCGAATTCCGACAATTCCCGCACTTGGGCAAGAATGCCTTCGGCCCGCTCCGCGATTTCCAGACCGGCCGGGGTGAGCGCGATGGAATTGCCTCGCCGCTCCACGAGGTTCACGCCGAGTTCGCGCTCAAGCTCCTTGATCTGCATCGACAAGGCAGGCTGTGTGATAGCGCATTGATCGGCCGCCATGCCAAAATGCTTCATGCGCGCGAGCGCCTCGAAATAGCGTAACTGTCGCAGTGTAACCATGATGCCGATAAGAATATCTGATCGCAGTTTATAATCAATTCAATTGGACCTTATGTCCTAAGCCCGTCATGGTGCCGCCCGCAACAAGGGACGATCATGACTAAACCGACAACTTTGACCACAACGGGCGGCGCGCCGATCCCCGACAACCAGAACAGCATCTCCGCCGGCCCGCGCGGCCCGCTGCTGCTTCAGGATTACCAGCTCGTCGAAAAGCTGGCGCACCAGAACCGCGAGCGCATCCCCGAGCGCGTGGTGCATGCCAAGGGTTCGGCCGCCTATGGCACGCTGACCGTCACCAACGACATCAGCCAGTATTCCAAGGCCAAGGTCTTCTCGGAAGTCGGCAAGCAGACGGAAGTGTTCCTGCGCTTCTCCACCGTCGCAGGCGAGCGCGGCGCAGCGGACGCTGAGCGCGATGTGCGCGGCTTCGCGCTGAAGGTTTACACGGAAGAAGGCAACTGGGACATCGTGGGCAACAACACGCCCGTGTTCTTCGTGCGCGATCCCGTGAAATTCCCAGACTTCATTCGTACGCAGAAGCGCCACCCCGCCACCAACCTGCGTTCGCCCACAGCCATGTGGGATTTCTGGTCGCTGAGCCCCGAGAGCCTGCATCAGGTCACGATCCTGTTCTCCGATCGCGGATTGCCGCAGGGCTACCGCTTCATGCACGGCTTTGGCTCGCATACCTACTCGTTCATCAACGAGGACGGTGAGCGCTTCTGGGTGAAATTCCACTTCAAGTCCATGCAGGGCATCAAGACCTGGACGAACAGCGAAGGCGAGGCCGTCATCGCCAAGGACCGCGAGAGCGCCCAGCGCGATCTCTATGAGGCCATCGAAGGCGGCGAGTTCCCACGCTGGAAGTTCTGCGTGCAGATCATGCCCGAGGCGGATGCGGAGAAGACCTCCTACAACCCGTTCGACGTCACCAAGGTGTGGCCGCACGGCGAGTATCCGCTGATTGAAGTCGGCGTTCTCGAGCTCAACCGCAACGCCGCGCATTACTTCGCCGAGGTCGAGCAATCCTCGTTCTCGCCGTCGAACATCGTGCCGGGCATCGGCTTCTCGCCCGACAAGATGCTGCAGGGCCGCATCTTCGCCTATGCGGATGCGCACCGCTATCGCGTCGGCACGCATTACGAGGCGCTGCCGGTCAATCGTCCGCGCTGCCCGGTGAACCACTACCACGCCGATGGCGGCATGCTGTTCGACACGCCGAACCGCGGCAACGCCTATTATGAGCCGAACTCCTTCAGCGGTCCGGTTCAGTCGAGCCGCGCTGCCGAGCCGCCGCTCAAGATCTCGGGCGATGCCGACCGTTACGATCACCGCGCCGGCAACGACGACTACAAGCAGCCGGGCGACCTCTTCCGCCTCATGACGCCGGACGAGCAGAGCCGCCTCATGGACAACATCGCTGCCGCGATGCAGGGCGTGCCGGAGGAAATCGTGAAGCGCCAGATCGTGCACTTCTACCTCGCCGACAAGGCCTATGGCCTGGGCGTGGCGGACCGCATGGGCCTGAAGGGCGCCGTGATGATCCAGGCTGCAGAATAATAAAAAGCCGTAGGGGCAAAACGAAACGGCTCAGGAGCGATCCTGAGCCGTTTTTGTTTGCTAAAGCAGCTCCTCACCCTGCAAGAACGGGTTCGTCTCCCTCTCCTGCCCAATCGTGCTCATGGGACCGTGGCCGCAGATGAAGGCGATGTCGTCGCCGAGCGGCAGGAGCTTGTCCTTGATCGAGGCGATCAGGGCCTTGCCGTCGCCGCCGGGAAGATCGACACGGCCCACGGAGCCCTGGAACAGCACGTCGCCGACAAGTGCGAAGCGCTCCGCTTTCGACACCAGCACGACGCTGCCGGGGGAATGGCCGGGGCAATGCAGGACATCGAGAGTGAGGTCGCCGACAGTCACCGTATCGCCCTCGTCGAGCCAGCGGTCCGGCGTGACGGCGCGGGCCGGAAAGCCATAGGCCTGCCCCTGCTCGGCGAGTCGCTGGAGCAGGAAATCATCCGCCTTGTGGGGGCCTTCGACCGGCACGCCGAGCGCTTGGCGCAATTCATCCGCGCCGCCCGCATGGTCGATATGGCCGTGGGTGAGGATGATCTTTTCCACCTCGACGCCGCTCTGCGCGATGGCGTCACGGATGCGCTCCACATCGCCACCGGGATCGACGACGGCCGCCTTCTTGGTCTTCTCGCACCACAGTAACGTGCAGTTCTGCTGAAAGGGTGTGACGGGGATGATGGCGGCGCGAACGTTCGGCACGGGCTGATCCTTTGATTGTCGAAGCAACACATATGTCCGCCAAGCTCTTCTGGAAAGCCTGCCGAGGCGCGCCCGACTCCATTGACCTTGCGGGACGTCGCTTCACATAGTCCCCCTCATCGAATCACATGAGGAGAGACTCGCATGGAAACCAGGGCCGCAGTCGCATGGGAGGCCGGCAAGCCGCTCACCATCGAGACGATCCGCATAGAAGGCCCGAAAGCCGGCGAGGTGCTTGTCGAGGTGATGGCAACGGGCGTGTGCCACACGGATGCCTACACCCTCTCGGGCCTCGACTCGGAAGGCAAGTTCCCGGCGATCCTCGGCCATGAGGGCGCGGGCATCGTGCGAGAGGTCGGCCCCGGCGTCACCACGTTGAAGCCCGGCGACCATGTGATTCCGCTCTACACGCCCGAGTGCCGCAACTGCAAATCCTGCCTGTCGCGCCGCACCAATCTCTGCACCTCGATCCGCTCCACGCAAGGCCAGGGCCTGATGCCCGATGGCACCAGCCGCTTCCGCTGCGATGGCGAGACCGTGTTCCACTACATGGGCTGCTCGACCTTTGCGAACTTCACCGTTCTGCCGGAGATCGCACTGGCGAAGGTGCGCGAGGACGCGCCCTTCGACAAGATCTGCTACATCGGCTGTGGCGTCACCACCGGTATCGGCGCGGTGATCTACACCGCGAAGGTCTGGCCCGGCGCGAATGTGGTCGTGTTCGGCCTCGGCGGCATCGGCCTCAACGTGATCCAGGGCGCGCGCATGGTTGGTGCCGACAAGATCATCGGCGTCGACATCAATCCCGCCAAGGTCGAGATGGCGAAGAAGTTTGGCATGACCGACTTCATCAACCCCAAAGAAGTCGGCAACCACAAGGTGGTGCAGGCGATCGTCGACCTGACGGGCGGCGGCGCGGACTTCTCGTTCGATGCCACCGGCAACACGGATGTCATGCGCCAGGCTCTCGAATGCTGCCATCGCGGCTGGGGCGAGAGCATCATCATCGGCGTGGCGGAAGCGGGCAAGGAAATCTCGACCCGTCCGTTCCAGCTCGTCACCGGCCGCGTGTGGAAGGGCACGGCGTTTGGCGGTGCGCGCGGACGCACGGACGTGCCGAAGATCGTGGATTGGTACATGGAGGGCAAGATCAACATCGACGACCTGATCACCCACAAGATGCCGCTCGACGAGATCAACACCGCCTTCGATCTCATGCACGAGGGCAAATCGATCCGCTCCGTGATCGTGTACTGATTAGGAGAGAGCACTTGAGTTTCGAGGTCGTTTCGCAATCGCGCTGCTTCGACGGCACGCAAGTGATCTATCGTCATGAATCGAGCGAGACCGGCACGCCGATGCGTGTGGCGGTTTACGTTCCGCCGCAGGCGAGACACGGCAAGGTTCCGGTGGTGTGGTTCCTCTCGGGGCTGACCTGCACGGAAGAGAACTTCACCGTCAAAGCCGGCGCGCAGCGCGTGGCCTCGGAACTCGGCCTGATCCTTGTCGCGCCGGATACCAGTCCGCGCGGCGAGGGCGTGCCGGATGACGTGGAAGGCGCGTATGATTTCGGCCTCGGTGCGGGCTTCTATGTGGATGCCACGCAGGAACCTTGGGCCAAGAACTATCGCATGCGCTCCTATATCGAGCGTGAGTTGCCCACGCTCATCGCCGAGAACCTCCCCGCCGACATGGATCGTCAGGGCATCACCGGCCATTCCATGGGCGGGCATGGCGCGCTGACCATCGCCTTGCGCAATCCGGGACGTTTCAAGGCGGTCTCCGCCTTCGCGCCCATTGCGTCACCGATGAATTGTCCCTGGGGCGAGAAGGCGCTGTCGAACTATATCGGGTCCGATCGCTCTGCCTGGAGTGAATACGATGCCTGCGCTCTCATCGAAAGCGGAGCGCGCGTGCCCGACATCCTTGTCGATCAGGGCATGGCGGATAACTTCCTGGACAACCAGCTGAAGCCGCAACTGCTGGAACAGGCCTGCGCCAAGGCGGGGCAGCCTCTCACGCTGCGCCGCCAGGAGGGCTATGACCACTCCTATTTCTTCATCGCGAGTTTCATTGAAGACCACCTGCGCTGGCACGCCGTGCGGCTTCGCGCTTAAGCTTTCCTGAAATGCTCGGGGTAGCGGAGCTGGAGCGCCTGGACGAGAGCCTGGGTCTTCAGGTCCGCGATCACATTGCGCTCTGCAAGATCGGCGAGTTCATCGAAGCCGACCTCCAACACCTCGATCTCTTCATGCTCGTCGGCAACACCGCCGCCCTCGCCGACCTTCTCCGTTTCCGCATAGGGCGCCAGGAACAGGTGCAGCCGCTCGGTGGTGATGCCGGGCGCTGACCAGAAGCGGCCCACCGGCTCCAGCGTGGCAACACGGATGCCGGCCTCCTCCATAGTCTCGCGGCGGGCGCAGGTCTCGGGGTCGTCCTCGTCGAGCAGGCCTGCCACCGCCTCGAGAAAATCCGGATGTCCCTCGATATGCATGACGGGCGCGCGGAACTGCCGGATGAGGATCACCTTCTGCCGCTTCAGATCGTAGGGCAGCACGGCGGCCGCCTCGCCGCTGTTGAGAACCTCGCGGATCATCGTCCGACCATCGGGCATCTCGACGCTCATCCTAAAAATCTTGCGCCATCCCTCATAGGCGGTCTCGATCTGCTTGATCCGGTAGGCTGTCACGGCAGGGCTCTCCTGTTCTTGGACCCAATCCTCAAGACAACTCATGAAACGCTCAAGTTGTCCAATAATGTTTCGCACAATGACGCAGTTGGTGCGTTTATGGGGCAAGGTTCGAGTCAAGAGGTGTCGCGTGGAAGATCTGGTCACAGCCATCAGGAACAGGCAGGCTATTCTGTTTGCTGGAGCCGGTGTGTCGATGACGGTGGGATTGCCCTCGTGGAGCACCCTGATCGAGCACGTGGCGGAAGAACTCGATCTGGATCTGACTGCGTTCAAGAATGACGAGTTGAGCTACCTGACGCTGGCGGAATTCTACCGCATCAAGCAGGGCAGTATCGGCCCCTTGCGCAGCTGGATGGACCGGAACTGGACCATCGACGACAAAGAGCTCAAGTCCTCGAAAGTTCACAAGCTCATCTGCGAGCTGGATTTTCCCATTATCTACACCACCAATTTCGACCGGAACCTCGAGACCTCCTTCGATCTCCAGGGCAAGGAATACGTCAAGATCGTCAATGCCAAGGACATCGCTCGCGTCCGCGAAGGCGTGCCGCAGATCGTGAAATACCACGGCGATTTCGACGATGATGATTCCATCGTCCTCGCGGAAACCGATTATCTCGACCGCCTGTCGTTCGAATCACCCCTCGACATCAAGTTCCGCTCGGACGCGCTCGGCAAGACCATCCTGTTCATCGGCTACAGCATGACGGATTTGAATATCCGCTTTCTCATGCACCGCCTTTGGAAAACATGGGCGGGCTCGGGCTTCGAGCGCGATCGTCCGCAATCCTATGTGTTCACCTTGCGCCCCAACCCCGTCGAGCAAGCCGTGTTGGAACAATGGGGGTTGCAGGTTCTGACCGAGAAGGAATGCCCGCCGCAGGATGCTCTCGAAACGTTTCTCACCAAACTGCATGACGCGGTGCGGAAGGAAGATTCCTGCGCCTGAACAAGAGGGTTGCGGCGAACATGAACAATTTGTAATTCGTTCCTCAATAGCCACGCTTGTAGATTATTCACGCGCGGAAAAGTGTTTGGCCTCGGCAGGCTTTGCGAAATCGCCGAGGCAACCGCATTGCAATTTTGACGTTTCACCTTGAGAAATATTGAAGAGCGAATTGATGGCAGCTCCGGAGAGAAACACGACGATCGATTTTTGGCGGGGCCTTGTCCTCGTGATCATCTTCGTCAATCACATTCCGGGGAACCTGATCGAGCATGTCACACCGCGCAACTTCGGCTTCTCCGATTCCACGGAAGCCTTCATCTTCATCTCGGGCCTCTCCGTCGCGCTCGTCTATTACGGCAAGCTGCCTCAGGGCGATACATTCGCAGTGATGAAACGCTGCCTGCGCCGCGCCTTCGAACTCTATCGGATGCACCTGTTCCTGACTGCCGGCGCCATCGTTCTCTTCTCCGTCGGCTATGAACTGAGCGAGGAGATTGGCCTCATCGAAGAGCATGGCCGCAACGCAGTCTTCTACGACACCGCCAAGGGCATCACAGGCATCATCCTGCTCGGGCATCAGCTTGGCTATTTCAACATCCTGCCGCTCTACATCGCGCTGATGCTGCTGGCGCCTTTCGTGCTCGTGCTTGCGCGAATGAGCCTCGTGCTGGCGCTCGCTGTTTCCGCCTTGCTCTATGTGCTTGCTCGTTTCGGCCTGCTCGCGCTGCCCAGCTGGCCCGAGCCGGGAACCTGGTTCTTCAATCCCTTCGCCTGGCAGTTCCTGTTCACGGCCGGCATCGTGACCGGAATCGCGATGCTGGAGAAAGGCATTCCCTATCGCCGCGACCTGATGATCGGCGCGCTTCTCGCCTTAAGCGTGTCGCTCGTGGTGACCACGGCCGGGTTCGGCCTGCTGCCCTGGTTGCCGGATGCCGCCCGCCCACTGTTCGATCTCGACAAGCACAATCTCGGTTTGGGCCGCATCCTGCACTTCCTGGCGCTCGCCTATGTGCTTGCGCAGTTCGGGATCGGCCGTGTTTTCAAGCGCACGATCGTCGGCCCGGACCTGATGAGGCTTGGCCGTAATGCACTCACCATCTTCGCCTCCGGATCGCTGCTCAGCGCTGCGGGACAAGTCATCATGACGCTGGCTGCAGTTAAATCCTCCGCTAGTCCGCAGATCATTGGCATGGTATTCACCGTTCTTGGTATCATTGGTCTTCTAGCACTGGCTCGATATCTCGAATGGAACAAAGAAAACTTGGCTGCTCGTCAAAAAGAGCAGGCAAAGGGGCTCGGACTGTCCGCTTCTGCGGGGCGGCTCTCTTCCTAACCTTGGCGTTTCTTGGCATGATGGCTCCAGCCTCGGTGGCCAACGCCCAATGCAACACGCAGCGCAAGATCTTCACGGCGCAGGGTTCGCTTGCCTTCATCAAGGCCAAGCTTACGCAGCACGAGCCTGTGCGCATTCTCGCTATCGGCTCCTCCTCGACCGAGGGCATCGGCGCTTCCTCGCCTGACCATTCCTATCCGGCGCAGCTCGAGGACGATCTCAGCATGCGCTGGAAGGATGAGGTCACTGTCGTCAATGCGGGCAAGGGCGGTGAGACAGCAATTCAGACCATCAATCGCCTGGAGGCGGCTCTCAAGGCCGATAAGTTCGATCTCGTGATCTGGCAGGTCGGCACGAACGATGCCATCAATGGCGTCAATGAGGATGCCTTCCGCGCCCTGCTGGAGCGCGGCGTCGCCGCAGCCCAGAACGCTGGCACGGCCATCATCCTGCTCGACCAGCAATACTTTCCATCCATCAGGGATCTGCCGCGCTACGAGCGGTTCGTGAAGGCGGTGAGCGTACTCGGCAACGAGCGTAAGGTATCGGTTTTCTCCCGCTATGCCCTCATGCAGGACTGGAACAGCCACTCGACGGAGGAGCTGCGCTCCATGCTGTCCGCTGACGGCTTCCACATGGGCGACAAGGGCTACGATTGCCTTGCCGGCCACGTGGCCGAGGCCATCGACAAGCTGTCCAAGCAGCCGGTTGCCGAGGCCAAGTTGGATGTGAGCGCTGGACAGGGCTTTCAGGATCGTTAACACCAAGGCAAGGATCGAGTGCCAGCATCTGATGTGGCGGTCGGGCCTGAAGCCTGACCGCTGAACCTACAGAGCGACCTTGTAATGGCCCAAGCCAGACCCCGCCTTTCCTTCCGCGATGTACTCACCGATGGGCGCATCGCACTCATGCTGCCCCTCGGCTTCTCGTCGGGCCTGCCCTTCCTTCTGGTCTTCAGCACCCTCTCGACCTGGCTGCGGGAAGCGGGCATTTCGCTCACCGTGATCGGCATGCTGAGCTGGGTGGCCTTGGCTTATTCCCTGAAATTCCTGTGGGCGCCCATCGTCGACCGCTATGACGTGCCGGGCCTCGCGCGGCTGCTCGGACGGCGCCGGGGCTGGATGGCCCTGTCTCAATTCGGCGTCATGGCAGGCCTCATCGGCATGGCGATGGTGGGACCGCAGGTGAGCATGCCGCTCACTATCGCTGCTGCCGTGCTGATCGCCTTTTCCTCGGCCACGCAGGATGTGGTCATCGACGGCTGGCGCATCGATGCCGCGCCGACCGAGCGCCAGGGCATGATGGCGGCGGCCCTCCTCCTCGGCTACCGCCTCGCGCTGATCTGCGCCGGTGCCGGCGCGCTCTACATCGCAGAATTCGCCAGCTGGCCCTCCGCTTATCTGGCCATGGCCGCGCTCATGGGCGTGGGCCTCGTGGGCACGCTGCTCGCGCCGCGCATCGACGAAGGTCAGGCCCGTACCCGCGTGCCTTTCGTGCAGGCGATCATCGAGCCGCTTGCCGATCTCTTCCGCCGCAAGGGCATGATGCTCATTCCGATCCTGGCGCTGATCGCGTGCTATCGCCTGCCGGATTTCGTCGCCGGCATCATGGCGAACCCGCTCTATATCGACCTCGGCTTCACCAAGGCCGACATCGCCAATGTGTCGAAGCTCTACGGCGTCTGGATCGGCATCATCGGCGCCTTCGGCGGCGGCATCGCGCTCACCCGGCTAGGCCTATGGTGGACGCTCCTCATCGGCGCAACGCTTGCCGCCGGCTCCAACCTGATGTTCACTTGGCTCGCCTCGGGCAACGCCACCCTGATGGGCCTGACGCTCTCCATCAGCGTCGACAACTTCGCGCAAGGCTTCGCCGGTGCGGCGCTCGTCGCCTATATGTCGGGCCTCACCTCGCCGGGCTTCGCAGCCACGCAATACGCGCTCCTCAGCTCGCTCTACGCGCTCCCCGGCAAGCTCATCGGCGGCGCATCCGGCGCGGTGGTGGACACCTGGGGCTACCCGCTTCTTTTCACCGGCACCGCCGCCATCGGCATTCCGCTGGTATTTCTGTGCCTCGCGGTGCGGCGGGATACGATGCAGAGCGTGCGGGAGAAGGAACAAGCGAGCAATGCCGCCGCTCCGCCAGCGGTCGCTGGGTCGAGAGCATAGTCCTTCCTGTGCCATCCCGGATGGGCTGAGCCATTCGGGATGGCGCCTCCTTAAACTTGTCTCAAACCCAGCCGCCGTCCACGAGATAGGTCTGCGCGGACATGGCGCTGGAATCGTCGGAGCCCAGGAACAGCGTGAAGTTCGCGATGTCCTGCGGCACGAGCTTGCGCTTCACGCATTGGCGCTTGAGCAGTTCCTCCTCACCCTCGGGCGTCAGCCACAGGTCGATTTGGCGCTGGGTCATGATCCAGCCCGGCACGAGGCAGTTGACGCGGATGTTCTTCGGCCCAAGCTCCCGCGCCAGTGCGCGGGTGAGGCCGACGGAGGCGGATTTCGCGGTCTTGTAGGCAGCGAACGAATCCTCGCTCACCATGTAGCTCGTCGAGCCCATGTTGATGATGGAGCCGCCGCCCGCCTTCTCCATATCCGGCAGCACGGCCTGCGCTGCGAAGAACTGGTGGTCGAGATTGGTGGCGAAACGCTCGCGCCAATATTCCGGCGTCACCTGATCGATGGTGTGGCGATCATCGCGCGCCGCGTTGTTGACGAGGATCGTGATGGGGCCGACCGCATCGCTCGCACGGCGGATCGCCGCCTGGAAGGCCGGGATGTCGCGCACGTCGCTGTGCTCGAAATGCACGCGCTCGCCCAGCTCCTTCGCGAGGGCCTGACCGGCCTCCGCATTATAGTCGAGGATCGCGACCTTGCTGCCCTGCGCGTGGAAGGCGCGCGCGATGCTTTCGCCGATGCCGCTCGCGCCGCCGGTGATGAGGACGGTCTTGCCTTTGAGGGATCCGTAAATGGTCTGGGTCATCAGTTCTCACTTCATAAAAGGTAAGCTGTCATCCCGGGGCTGCGCAGCAGAACCCGGGATCGTTCAAAGGAAATAGCACTTCATTCTGCGCACGATCCCGGATCGGCTTCGCCGTCCGGGATGACGATGAAAAAGATTAACTCGCGCCTGGCCCTGGCGTTGCGCCTGCGGGGCATTTGCCGAGGATAATCATGCCCAGCACTTCGTCCTGCGTGACGTCTTGAACATTGGCGGAGCCCACGAGCTTGCCGTTCTTCATCACGCTCACGCGGTCGGCAAGGCCGAACACGTCATGGATATCGTGGCTGATGAGGAAGATGCCGATACCCTCCTTCTTCAGCTGCAGCACGAGGTCCGCCACCTGCTGAGTCTCGGCGGGGCCGAGGGCGGCGGTAGGCTCGTCCATAATCAGCACGCGGGCATTGAAGTAGATCGCGCGCGCGATCGCCACCGATTGCCGCTGGCCGCCGGACAGGGCTTTCACCGGCTCCTTGAAGCGCCGGAAATGCGGGTTGAGCCGCGCCATGACCTTGCGGGTCTCGGATTCCATGGTCGCATCGTCGAGCGTGCCATAGGGCGTCAGCACCTCGCGGCCGAGGAAGATGTTGCCCGCCGCGTCGATGTTATCGGCGAGCGCGAGCGTCTGGTAGATCGTCTCGATGCCGTAACGCTTGGCATCGCGCGGCGTCGAGATATCGGCGTGCTCGCCATTCACGTAAATCTCGCCCGCATCCGGCTTGTAGGCGCCGGAGAGGATCTTGATGAGGGTCGATTTGCCCGCGCCGTTATGGCCGAGCAGGCCCACCACTTCGCCGGGGCGCAGGTCGATGGACACGCCGTCCACCGCCTTGATGCCGCCGAAGGCGATGGAGACGTTGCGCATCTCCACGAGAGGCGTCGTCGCTGTCTCTTGCATGATGCGTGTTCCTTACTTGATGCGGCGGCGATAGAAGCCGTCCACCCAGACCGCCAGCACGAGCACCGCGCCGACGACGATGTTCTGCAAAGGCGTATCGACGCCGAGCAGCACCATGCCCGATTGCAGAGATTGCATGACGAGCGCGCCCAGCATCGCGCCGGCAACTGTGCCGATACCGCCCGCGAGCGACGTGCCGCCGATGACGGCGGATGCGATCACGTAAAGCTCGTCGAGCGAGCCGGCGGCGTTGGTTGCAGCATTCAGGCGCGCGGTGGAGATGCAGGCTGCGATTCCACAGAGCAGGCCCATGAGGCCGAACACCTTCATCAGCGTCCAGCGGGTATTGATGCCGGACAGTTCCGCCGCCTCGGGGTTGCCGCCGATGGCGAATACGTAGCGGCCGAAGCGGCGGCGCGTGGCGATGAAGGTCATGACGAGTCCCACCACCACCGCCATCAGCACCGGCAGCGCGACGCCATGGGGAATGAACAATCCACCCTCGGGCCACGCGATGCCGTTGGCCTCGGCCCAGCGGCGCGCGATGCCGGCGGGCAGCGGATAGGAATTGGCGATGGCGGCTGCAGCCAACACCGCGCCGCAGGCAACGGCTGCGATCAGCGCATCGCCCCAGCCGGGCCGCACGGGAAAGCCGAAGCTGATGCGACGACGGCGCGCGAAGCCGAGCGCGATGATGATGAGGCCGCACGCTACGGCCGCGATGATCCATGTGGCGGTGGCGCCGAGCGCACCTTCCACGCCGCCGCCGAAGGCCTTGAAGCGCGTATCCATGGGCGCGACGGTCTGGCCGGTCGTGACCCACCACGCGGCACCGCGCCAGACCAGCAGGCCACCGAGCGTGACGATGAAGGAGGGAATACCGAGATAGGCGATGAGCCAGCCCTGGAACAGGCCAATCGCGCCGCCGAGCACCATGGCGAGAACGAGCGCGATGGGAGCCGTCAGCCAGTGTTCGAAGCCAAGCCACGTGGGCAGCCACTGCACCTGCACGACGCCGATGATCATGCCGACGACGCCGAGAATCGCGCCCACCGACAGATCGATGTTGCGCGTGACGATCACGAGCACCATGCCGGTCGCCATAATGGCGACGGAGGCTGTCTGGACCGACAGGTTCCAGAGATTGCGCGGTGTCAGAAAGACGCCGCCCGACAGGATGTCGAACCCGATCCAGATGACGGCAAGCGCTGCCAGCATGCCGAGCATGCGGACATCGATCTCTAGCTTGGCGAGAAGCGAGCCGGATGCGACGGGAGGCGGCGCGGTAGTGGCGACAGGTGCTGTCATGGCGTCACGCAATTCATCAATGAAGTGTCATCCCTGGCGAGCGAAGCGAGGGAAGGGGATCCACAGGCCATGGCGCATGGATCCCCTTCCCCTCCAGCGGCTTTGCCGCCTCCGGCCGGGGATGACACGGAGGCAGCGTTTTTTGCCGATACCCTGCTTAGTTGCAGGCCTTGACGGTGCCGGCCTTCACGCCCTGGCAGACGACGTCCTTGGACGCCCAGCCTGCATTGATGACCACGTCGAGGTTGTCCTTCGTGATCGCGACGGGGGTAAGGAAGAGAGCGGTCATGTTCTGCTTCTTCGGGCCGAGGTTCCAGGACTTCGCACCCTGGATCTCGGTGAGCTTCTTGCCGCCGGCGAGCTGGACTGCGATTTCAGCGGCGTTGCGGCCGAGTTCGCGCGCGTCCTTGAACACGGTCACAGTCTGGGTGCCTTGCGCGACGCGGTTGAGGGCCGCCTTGTCGGCGTCCTGGCCGGAGACCGGCACGGAGCCCGCGAGACCCTGCGCGGCAAGGGCAGCGATCGCGCCGCCGGCGGTGCCGTCATTGGCGGCGATCACGGCGTCGATCTTGTTGTTGTTCTTGGTGAGGAACTGCTCCATGTTCCGTTGCGCGTTAGCCGGGAGCCAGCCATCGGTGTAGGCCTCGCCGACATTCTTGATCTTGCCGGAATCCATGGCGGGCTTCAGCACTTCCATCGAGCCCTGGAACAGGAAGTTGGCGTTCGGATCCGAGCCCGAGCCCTTGATGAAGGCATAATTGCCCTCGGGCTTCAGCTTCAGCACTTCGCGCGCCTGGAGACGGCCGACCTCGACGTTGTCGAAGGTGAGATAGAAGGCCTGCGGAATTTCGATGAGGCGGTCATAACCCACCACGGCGATGCCTTCGGCCACGGCCTTCTCGACGGCCGGGCGAACGGCGTCCGCATCCTGGGCCAGAATGATCAGCGCCTTGGCGCCGCGCGAGATCAGGCTTTCGATATCGGTGAGCTGCTTGGACGGCGAGGACTGGGCATCGGCTGACACATAGGTGCCGCCCGCCTTCTCGACGGCTGCCTTGATGGCGGCTTCATCGGTTTTCCAGCGCTCTTCCTGGAAGTTCGACCAACTGACGCCAACGACCGGGCCCTTGCCCTGCGCGAGGGCGGCCGAAGCCGAGAGGGCAAGCGCTGCGAGGCTGATTACAGCAGTTTTCTTGGACAACATCGGTTTCCTCCTGGGGCCAGACTGTTCCCTTGCCGGCCCTGTGCTCATGGCAGGCCGCCGTTCCTTCCTGGACCGGCGATGTGGCTCGCGCTGCCATGCTTTATATTTCGAGCGGGGAAATAATTATCGCAAGCATCGGTGCCTTCAAGCGGTCCAGCTCTCATCTTTTGGTCGGATATCCATTTTACCCTGGCATGATTTATTCAAGATATGAACAAATGCTGGCGATGAACACCGTGTCCCTGTCCCCCCGTGAAGCCGCCCGGCGGCGCCTGCTCGATGCCTTGCGCCGCGAAGGTCCGATGGCGCGCGTGGAGATCGGCCAGCATCTCGGCATGAGCCCGGCGAGCGTTTCAGACTTGACGGCAAACCTTCTCGACGAGGGCATCCTCGTAGCCGAAGAAGCGGATCAATCGTCCGGCCTGATCCGGGGACGGCCCAAGGTGCGCCTGTTCTTCGCCGATTCGCTGGGCTCGGTGATCGGCGTCTGGACCGGCTTCAATCGCATCGAGCTGCGGCTTGTGGACAGCGCGGGCCGTAACCGGGCAAGCCGCCACATCGAGCGTCCCTTACGTAACCTCGAAGCCGAGGAGCTGATGGATGTGCTGGCGGACACGATTTCGGCCTTCGCCCAGGATTCCGGCGCAGCCGACGTGAAGGCCATCGGCCTCGCCTGCCAGGGCTATGTGGATACGCGCGACGGGATTGTCGCCTGGAGCCCGGTGCTCGGCACCCGCGACCTGCCCCTGGCTGCGGGCCTGAGCGAGCGGCTCGGCAAGCCGGTCCTGATCGAGAATGATGCCAGCGCCATGGCCTTCGCCATCGCCCAGCGCAGCCCGGACCTCCGCTCGGGCCGCACCGCCTGCCTGATGATCGGGGACGGCGTGGGCCTCGGCTTCCTGATCCAAGGCGAGCTCTATCGCGGCGCGCGCTTCGGCGGCAGCGAGTTCGGCCATGTGCGGCTTCGCCGGAGCGGGCCGCAATGCCGCTGCGGCGGGCGCGGCTGCGTCGAGGCCTATCTGGCCGATTACGCCCTCCACCGGGACGCCCAGCTCATCGACCACCGCCCGGCTCCTACCCTGCTGCTTCCCGGCGAGAACGCCATGAGCGCGGTGGTGGAGCAGGCCCGTGGGGGCGATACCGCCCTCCTTAAACTATTCCATGAGGCAGGAGAGGTTCTGGGCGATGCGGTCGGCATCCTCATCCAGACGCTGGAGCCCGACCATATCGTCATCTGCGGCCCCGGCACCCGGGCCATGGACCTGCTTCGCCCCTCCTTCGAAGCCGCCCTCGAATCGCAGACCATTCCCGAACTCAGGGCCCTCGCTGCCATCCACGTGGTCGAATCCTCCCTCGATCTCCTCACCGAAGGCGTGGTGATGCAGGCGTTGCGCGAACTCGATCTCGATCTCGCGCGGCTCAAGGCTGCATAAAGGGGTATCGGGCATAGCCAGCGGGGCTTAAAAACACTATCTCTTGCGGGTCGATTTTCATCACGCACGAGACCCATGGCTTCCTCCCGTCCCGTCCAAGCCGGCGACCACGTTTTCCTCGTCGACGGCTCCTCCTTCATCTTCCGGGCCTACTTCCAGTCCATGAACCAGGACCAGAAGTACAATTCCCGCAGCTCTGACGGCATGCCGACGGGGGCCGTGCGCCTGTTCGTCTCCAAGCTCCTGCAATTCATGCGCGACGGCGCGGCGGGCCTGACGCCCACGCATCTCGCCATCGTGCTCGACAAGTCCGAGGGCTCGTTCCGCAAGGAACTCTACGAGGATTACAAGGGCCACCGCCCCGACGCGCCGGAGGACCTGAAGGTCCAGATGCCGATCATGCGCGAGGCGATCCGCGCCTTCGGCATGGAGCCCGTGGAGCTTCAGCGTTACGAGGCCGACGACCTCATCGCCACCTATACCCAGGAGGCAAAGGCCCGCGGCGCGGACGTGCTCATCATCTCCTCCGACAAGGACCTGATGCAGCTCGTGGGCCCCAAGGTCTGCTTCTACGATTTCGAATCCGGCTCCAAGGGCAAGCCGGGCTACCGCCCCGAGCGCAATCTCGACGAAGCCGCCGTTACCGAGAAGTGGGAGGGCATTCCCCCGGAGAAGATCGGCGATGTGCTGGCGCTCATGGGCGATACGTCCGACAACGTGCCAGGCGTGCCGGGCATCGGCCTGAAGACGGCGGCGCAGCTCATCAAGGAATACGGCGATCTCGAAACGCTGCTGGAGCGCGCAAACGAGATCAAGCAGCCCAAGCGCCGCGAAACGCTGATCAACAACGCGGAATCCGCGCGCCTGTCGAAGAAGCTCGTGACCCTCGATTGTGAAGCGCCGCTGCCGGTGGCGCTCGACGATCTGCGCGTGCCCGAGCCCGACCCGAAGACGCTGATCGGCTTCCTGAAGGCGATGGAGTTCAGCACGCTCACCCGCCGCGTGGCGGAACTCTACGATGCCGACCCCGCCGCCATCGAGCCCGATCCGCGCATGATGCCGGGCGGCGAGGCAATCAAGTGGGAGCGCAACGGCAGCGCATTCGCGAACAGCGAGCCGCCGCTTTTCGAAAAAGTCGATACCATTGCAGGTGAGGTCGATCCCTTCGCCGGCCTCGACCTGCCGGAGACCGGAGCCGCGCGCAAACCCGTGGAAGGTTTGGGCACGCCCTCGCAGCTTGCCGGCAAGCGCGCGACCGAAGCGACCTCCACTCCCTTCGACGTGACGTCCTACGAGACCGTGACAAGCCTCGACCGATTGAAGGAATGGGTCGCTCAGGCGCGCGAAAAAGGCTATGTCGCGGTCGATACGGAAACGAGCGATCTCGACGCCAACCTCGCGGATCTCGTGGGCTTCTCGCTGTCGGTGGAAGCAGGCAAAGCCTGTTACGTGCCGCTGCAGCACCGCGATGAATCGGATCTCTTCGGCGGCGGCCTGGTGAAGGGTCAGCTGTCCGTCACCGATGCGCTCGATGTCATTCGACCGATGCTCGAAGATGGGTCCGTGCTCAAGATCGGCCAGAACCTGAAATACGATTGGGTCGTGTTCAAGCGCCACAACATCGATGTGCGCCCCATCGACGACACGATGCTGATTTCCTACGTGCTCGATGCGGGCAAGGGCTCGCATGGCATGGACGAACTCTCCCGCCGCCACCTGGGCCATACCCCGATCACCTTCTCCGAAGTGGCCGGCACGGGCCGGAACAAGGTGACCTTCGACAAGGTCGAGATTTCCAAGGCCACCGCCTACGCGGCGGAGGATGCGGATGTGACCTTGCGCCTGTGGCAGCTTTTGAAGCCGCGCCTCGCCGCCGAGCGCCGCGCCACCGTCTACGAGACGCTGGAGCGTCCGCTCGTCGATGTAATCGCCCGTATGGAGATGCGCGGCATTCTCGTGGACCGGCAGATTCTCAGCCGCCTCTCGGGTGATTTCGCGCAGACGCTCGCGCGCCTCGAAGACGAGATTCACGAAATGGCCGGTGAGAAATTCGCCCTCGGTTCGCCGAAGCAGATCGGCGATATTCTCTTCGGTAAGATGGGCCTGCCCGGCGCGAAGAAGACCCCGTCCGGCCAATGGGCGACGCCCGCGACCCTGCTCGACGAGCTGGCGCAGGCAGGGCACGAACTGCCCGAAAAGATCCTCGAATGGCGTCAGCTTTCGAAGCTGAAATCGACCTATACCGATACGCTGCAGGACCACATGCATCCCGAGACCAAGCGGGTGCACACCTCGTTCTCGCTCGCGGCGACCACGACGGGGCGTCTCTCCTCCTCCGATCCGAATCTGCAGAACATTCCGATCCGCACCGAAGCGGGCCGCAAGATCCGCAAGGCCTTCATCGCGCCCGAGGGTCACAAGATCATCTCGGCGGATTACAGTCAGATCGAGCTGCGCCTGCTCGCGCATATCGCCGACATTCCGCAATTGCAGGAAGCCTTCGCCAACGGCGTCGACATTCACGCGGCAACCGCGTCCGCCATGTTCGGCGTGCCGCTCGACCAGATGACATCGGATCTGCGCCGTCAGGCAAAGACCATCAATTTCGGCATCATCTACGGCATCTCCGCCTTCGGCCTCGCCACGCGCCTCGGCATCGGCAATGCGGAAGCCTCGACCTTCATCAAGCAATATTTCGAGCAGTTCCCCGGCATCCGCAACTACATGGACGAGACGAAAAAGTTCTGTAAGGAAAAGGGCTACGTGACCACGCTCTTCGGTCGCGTCTGCCATTACCCGCAGATCAAGTCGTCGAACCCGTCCGAGCGCGCAGGCGTGGAGCGTCAGGCGATCAACGCACCGATCCAAGGCACCGCCGCCGACATCATCCGCCGCGCCATGATCCGCATGGAAGATGCGCTCAAAGCCGAGCGCCTCTCCGCGCGCATGCTGCTGCAAGTGCACGACGAACTGGTGTTCGAAGCGCCCGACGACGAGATCGAGGCAACGCTCCCCGTGATCTCGCGCGTGATGACGGAAGCACCCTTCCCGGCTGTCTCGCTGAAAGTACCGCTCGCCGTGGAAGCGCGCGCCGCGCAAAACTGGGACGAGGCGCATTGATTAGATAAGCCAGATAGTTCTTTAAAGCGTCCGGCTCAGATTGCCCCTTTGACATTGGGACTGACAGCTCCACCATCCTTCATACGGTTTTGAAGTGATCAGGAGCGCCCATGTCATACGAACTCTACTACTGGCCTACCATCCAGGGACGCGGTGAGTTCGTGCGGTTGGCACTCGAAGAGGCGGGAGCCGATTACATCGACGTGGCACGGGAATCCGAGGGCATCGCGGTGATGATGCGGATGATGGATCATGCGGACCATCCGCCCTTCGCGCCGCCCTTCCTCAAGGACGGCGAGACGATCATCGGTCAGACGGCGGCGATCCTGCTCTATCTCGGCGCGCGCCACGACCTCGCGCCCAAGGACCCGGCGGGCGGGCTTTGGACGAGCCAGATCCAGCTCACCATCTCCGACTTCGTGGCGGAGGCGCATGACACGCACCATCCCATCGGCGTCGAGCTCTATTATGAAGACCAGAAGGAAGAGGCCCTGCGCCGCTCGGCCGAGTTCCGCAAAAGCCGCATCCCAAAATTCCTGGATTGGTTCGAGACGATTCTGTCCCACAATCCCGGACGCGGCGGATATCTCGTCGGCTCGTCCGTGACCTATGCGGACCTCTCGCTTTTTCAGATGGTAGAGGGGCTCTCCTATGCGTTTCCGAAAGCGACGGCACGGGCGCTGAAGAAAGCGCCCAAGGTTGTGGCGCTGCATCGGGCGGTGTCAGAACGCCCTCGGATCAAGGCCTATCTTGAGAGCCCGCGCCGCATCCCCTTCAACGAGGAAGGCATCTTCCGGTGCTATCCGGAACTGGATAGGTAGCTTCTCATCGTCACGGCCGGCTATTTTCGTCTTAGCTGCTTCCACCGTCATAGCCCTCATCCTGAGGGCCGCCGAAGGCGGTGTCTCGAAGGGCGAGGCGTTTCCAGTATTCTCTGGACCCTCCTTCGAGACGCCTGCTGCGCAGCCCCTCAGGATGAGGTGAGTGGATTGGGAACAGGTGTGAAGGCAGCCTTATCAATCTGCCTGGATGCCTTTGCCCTTTGCAAAGAAACACCCTTACACCTCTTGATAAATATCGAAATGCAATAACATAATAACGAGAGGGTAGCTTCCGTGGGCTTTCGCACGGCTGATCCCAGGACGGACCTGTAGAAGTCCAATGGGAAGGGGGTTGGTTGACCGGTGAAACGCAGGGCGACGACGATCCTGGCCAGCGACGTGGTGAGCTTCTCGCGGCTGCTTGCTGAGAATGAGGAGGAGACCGTCCAGCGGCTGACAGCCTATCGCCGGGCCTGCGAGACTTTTGTCTCGCGTCATGGGGGCCGCATCTTCAACACGGCCGGCGACTCGATCATGTGCGAGTTCGAATCCCCGCTTCATGCCGTTCGGGCCTCCGTGGATATCCAGGAAGCGGTCAGGGCCCGCAACCTCGCTTTTCCCCCAAGCCGCTGGCTGCAATTTCGCATCGGTATCGCCTCGGGCGAGGTCGTGGACCGCGATGGCGATCTCATGGGCACGCCCGTCAACATCGCCGCCCGCCTGGAGAAGTTCGCCAAGCCCGGCGGCGTCTGTATTTCCGATACGATCCATGAGGCCGTTGCGGGCCAAGTATCCGTGCCATTCATCGATCTGGGCAAGCGGGCGGTGAAGAACATTCCCTTCCCGGTTCACACCTTTGCCATCGCCTGGCCGGGAACAGCGTTCGACCAGGAGAAAGACGAGCCCGTTCTGCGGCGGCATCGCTATTCCCGCTGGGCATCCGCCGCCTGCGCGGCCATCCTGATCCTGGCCAGCGCCGTTGCCGGTTGGCAGCTTGCCGGCCGGTCGGCCGAAGCCGATGTCGTGTTCGCCGATCCCTCGCCGGCCCAGCAGGCGGCGCAGGCCCTGGTGCGCTCCAGCAACCCGGCTGATTCCTTCGCGAACCTTTCCCAGAAAGGCGGCCTGATCGAAGATCCCAAATCCGCGCCGGGACTCTACTACAAGGCTCTGCTCTTCGAGGCGAAGGGTGAAATCTCGGGGGCTCATCGCGCCTATTTCGCGCTGGCGCGCATGGGCCTCGATTTCGTCGATCCGCATTTGCGCTATGCGGCCTTGGTGAACGCCCATGAGGGCAGCGCCATGGCCCGGCAGGTCTATGAGGAGTTGCAGGAGGATGCGCCGACCCGCTCCACCGCCCTGCTCCATGCACTGCAATTCGAGGGCGCGGAGCGCATCGCGCGCCTCAATGCGCTGATCGCGGATCATCCGGATTTCGCGCCGGCCTATTACTTCCTGGCTCAAGAGCATTCGGAGGAACGGCGTGGCCGGTCCGCATCGCCGGGCGACAGGCAGATCGAGCTCACTGCGCTCAACGAGTTTCTCAAATCCCATCGGCAAGGCCGCCTGATGGATTTCTTCCTCGATCACGCGATTGCGGCGGTCTGGCTCGACAAGGCGCGCAAGCGCCGGGACAAGCTGGAGCTGTCGCTCAAGAGCGTGTCAGCGATGCCTTAGATCTGCTTCAGATCTGCTTCGCCGAAAAATGCTCGCTTCGTCGAAAGGCACATCGTTAGGCCCGATCCTTCGGTTCGCACGATGCTCTAAGCTGCCAGCTGCGCCATCGTCTCGTTGAGGCATTGCACGCTCACGCCGCGTCCCGCCTGGGCGATGAGGCTGCATCCCTTCGGCACTTCCCGCCATCCCCTGGTCTTGTCGTCGATGGGTTCGGACACCACGAGCAGGTTACCGTTGTCCTCGCGGAAATAGAGCGTCGGCGGCATGCCGTCGCAAGCCCAGCGATAGGCCCAGAGGTTCTCGCCGTCCGTAAAGGCGGCGGTGAAGCGCAAGGCTTCCTCGATGCCGGCCTCGTCCATGAGGCCGCGCACCGTTTTGAGCGTCCGCGCCATGGCGGTGACGGGCTCCTCGGCCAAGCCGTTGGCGAGCGCTACCAAGAAGATCGCCTCGGAATCCGTGGTGCCGAGGCGGCGGTCATAGAGATCGTCGGGAATCAGCGCCTCGAGACGGCGCTTGATGCGTCCGTAGCCGCCGATCTGGCCGTTATGCATGAAGAGAAAGCGGCCATGGGTGAAGGGATGGCAATTGGCCCGCGTGGTCGAGGTGCCGGTGGAGGCGCGTACATGGGCGAAAAAGAGGCCGGAGCGCACCTGCTCGCACAGGCTTCTCAGATTCTCGTCGGACCAGGCCGGGCGCACCTCGCGGTAGATGCCGGGCTCGGACCGTTCGCCATACCAGCCGATGCCGAAGCCATCACCATTGGTCTCCGTCTTGGCCTCCGCCGCGTGCAGCGATTGATGAACAAGCGAATGGGCTGGGGCGCAGACCAGTTCGTCGAGGAAGATCGGCTCTCCCCGATAGGCAAGGAAACGGCACATCGGCTCAATGATCCCGGCAGGAAACTCAGGTACGGCAAGGCTTGTGTTACTCTGTTGTACTCTCTTTCACTTATGGTGAACAGCCGGTTAACAGGCCTGCCGTTGCGGCGATGCGCACCATCCCTTAAACCGTGTCCATAACATCACAGAAGTACCGGCGCGCCGGTGAGGGGAACCCAACCATGCTTCGCATCTCAAGCGCGGCGCTCGCCGCCGCCCTGATCGGCCTGCCGCAATCCGCCTTCGCGGCTGAGTTGAACGGAGCAGCCTTAAGCGTTGCCTGGGCCCTGCCTTTCGCGGGCATCCTTCTCTCCATCGCTCTCTTCCCACTGCTGGCTCCGCATTTCTGGGAGCACCATCAGGGCAAGATTGCAGCCCTGTGGGGCCTGCTGGTGCTGGCCCCGATGGCTCTTCTTCTCGGGCCCACGACCGCACTTGATGCCCTCGCCCATACGGCGCTTCTGGAATACGTCCCCTTCATCCTGCTGCTGCTTGCGCTGTTCACGGTGGCAGGCGGCATTCTCATCCGCGGCAACATCCATGGCTCGCCCGGCACAAACACGGTGCTGCTCGCCATCGGCACGGTGCTGGCAAGCTTCATCGGCACCACCGGCGCTTCCATGGTGATGATCCGGCCGGTGCTGCGCGCCAATGACGACCGCAAGCACAACGTCCATGTATTCGTGTTCTTCATCTTCCTGGTGTCGAACATCGGCGGCTCGCTCACGCCGCTCGGCGATCCGCCGCTCTTCCTGGGCTTCCTACGCGGCGTAGACTTCTTCTGGACCACCACGCACCTCTTCCCGGAAACCCTCTTCGCCAGCGTAGTTCTGCTCGCCCTGTTCTTCGCGCTCGATACGGTGATCTACCGCAAGGAAGGGCACATCAAGCCTGATCCGACGCCGGACAATCCCGTGCGCGTGACTGGTGATATCAACTTCCTGCTGATCTTCATCATCATCGGCGCGATCCTCATGAGCGCCACCATCGATCTCGGCAGCATCACGGTGCTCGGTGCCGAGATTGCGTTCGCCAATGCGCTGCGCGATGTGATCATGATCGCGGTGACGATCGTCTCCCTGAAGCTCACGCCCGCCGCCAACCGGGCCGAGAACGGTTTCTCCTGGGGGCCGATCAAGGAAGTGGCGAAGCTCTTCGCCGGCATCTTCATCACCATCATACCGGTGCTCGCCATGCTGCAGGCCGGAACGGAGGGCGCCTTCGCGCCTCTCGTGGCCTTGGTGACGAACCCGGACGGCAGCGCCAATCATGCGGCCTATTTCTGGCTGACCGGCGGCCTCTCGTCCTTCCTCGACAATGCACCGACATATCTCGTGTTCTTCGAGTTGGCCGGCGGCGATCCACAACAGCTGATGACCACCGGCGCGATGACGCTGACCGCCGTCTCGGCCGGCGCGGTGTTCATGGGCGCCAACTCCTATATCGGCAACGCGCCGAACTTCATGGTCTATGCCATCGCCCGCGAAGGCGGCGTCAAGATGCCGAGCTTCTTCGGCTATCTGCTGTGGTCGGGCGCGATCTTGATCCCGACCTTCCTGCTGATCACGCTGCTGTTCTTCAGGGGATAGTTGAAAGGTGTCATCCCAGACGGCGCAGCCGATCCGGGATGACAGCCAAATACTAAGCCCCCAACCGCTCCACCACATCCTCCGCAATCGACAAGCACGAGGTCAGCCCCGGGCTCTCGATCCCGAAGAGATGCACGATCCCGCCGAGCCCATGCTCCGGCGGCCCGTCGATCATGAAATCCACCGCTTTCTCATCCGGCCCCGTCAGCTTGGGGCGTATGCCGGAGTAATCCGGCATCAACGCACCGTCCGGCAGTCCCGGCCAATAGCGCCGGATCGAGGCGTAGAAGCTTTTCGCCCGACCTGGATCGACCTCGTAGACTTCGCGCTCGATCCACTCCACATCGGGACCGAAGCGCATGCGGCCGGCGAGGTCGAGGGTCACATGGGTGCCGAGCCCGCCCTCGACCGGTGATGGATAAATCAAGCGCGAGAAGGCGRGCTTGCCGAGGCAGCCGAAATAATTGCCTTTCGCAAGCACGAGAGGCGGCACGCGCTCCGATGGATAGCCTTCGGTCACCCGTGCGAGCGCCTGCGCGCCGAGCCCCGCCGCGTTGACCACGGCATCGACGGTGATATCACCGGGTTCCGCCCCACCCACATGCACGTTCCATTGCGTTCCATTATGCACAATCCGCTCGACGGTAGCGTGGAACGCGATCATGCCGCCTGCATCCTCCAAGTCGCCCTGGAGCGCCAGCATGAGGGCATGGCTGTCCACGATGCCTGTCTCGCGCGACAGCACGGCGCCGGTGCAGGAGAGATTGGGCTCGAGCGCCCTCGCCTCTTCGCCCGCGAGGAAGGACAGGCCCTCGACCCCGTTGGAGATGCCCTGTTGATAGATGCCCTCGATCTTGGCCTGTTCGAGATCGTTCGTGGCGACGATGAGCTTTCCGCATTTCTGATACGGCACGCCGTGGCTTTCGCAGAAGGCGTAGAGCATCCGCCGCCCGTTAACGCAGTACCGCGCGCGCAACGAGCCTTGCGGATAATACATACCCGCATGGATCACCTCGCTGTTGCGCGAGGACACGCCGTTGCCGATGCCGCCGGTTGCTTCGGCCACGATCACGCTGTGGCCGCGCAGGGCCAAAGCGCGAGCGATTGCCAGTCCGACGACACCTGCTCCGATGACGAGAACGTCCATTCGATACTCTTCAATAACAAAACGGCGGCCCGAGAGCCGCCGTTCGTTTTACTCGATACGAAGCGCAGCTTTAAGCCGCAATCGACATCTGCGGCGCGGCGGAGCGCACGTCGGAATCGACGTGTTCCTCGAAGCGCTTGAAGTTCTCGTTGAACATGTCGATGAGGCGCTTGGCGGTCTCGGCGAACTCCGCCTTGTTCTGCCAGGTCTTCACCGGGTACAGGATGTGCGGCTCGACGCCGGGCACCGAGGTCGGTACCGCGAAGCCGAAATAAGGATCGCGGCGGAAATCGGCGCGGGAGAGCGAGCCGTCCAGAGCAGCGGTGAGCAGGCGGCGCGTGACGCGGATCGGCATGCGCCGGCCGACGCCATATTTGCCGCCGGTCCAGCCCGTGTTCACGAGCCAGCAATCCACGTGGTGCTTGGCGATGAGATCGCGCAGCAGGTTGCCGTAGACGGACGGATGACGCGGCATGAAGGGAGCGCCGAAGCAGGTGGAGAACGTGGCCTCCGGATCCTTCACGCCCTTTTCCGTGCCAGCCACCTTCGCGGTGTAGCCGGAGAGGAAGTGGTACATGGCTTCCGCCGGCGTGAGCTTGGCGATGGGAGGCAGCACGCCGAAGGCATCGCAGGTGAGCATCACGATGTTCTTCGGAATGCCCGCGCGGCCGGTTGTGCTCGCATTCGGGATGAAGTCGAGCGGATAGGCGCAGCGCGTGTTCTCCGTGCGCGATGCGTCGTCGAAATCGGGAACGCGCGTGATCGGATCGACGATCACGTTCTCCAGAACCGTGCCGAAGCGCTCGGTGGTGGAGAAGATCTCGGGCTCGGCCTCACGCGACAGACGGATCGTCTTGGCGTAGCAGCCGCCCTCGAAGTTGAACACGCCGTTCGGGGTCCAGCCATGTTCGTCGTCGCCGAGCAGAACGCGGTTCGGATCGTTGGAGAGCGTGGTCTTGCCGGTGCCGGAGAGGCCGAAGAACACGGCGACATCGCCTTCCTTGCCCACATTGGCGGAGCAATGCATGGGCATGACGTTCTTCGCGGGCAGCACGTAGTTGAGATAGGTGAAGACCGACTTCTTCATCTCGCCCGCATAGGACGTGCCGCCGATCAGCACGATCTTGCGGGTGAAGTCGCAGGCGATCACCGTCTCCGAGCGGCAGCCGTGGCGGGCCGGATCGGCCTTGAAGGACGGCAGGTCGATGATGGTGAGGCCGGGCACGTAATCCTGCAGCTCGCCCGCATCGGGGCGGATCAGCAGGTTGCGGATGAACAGCGAGTGCCAGGCGAATTCCGTGAAGACGCGGGCCTTGACGCGATAGGCCGGATCGGCGCCGCCATGGAGGTCCTGCGCGAACAGTTCCTTGCCCTCGGCATGGGCGAGGAAGTCCTGCAGCAGGGTGTCGAAATGGCCGGGCGTGATGGCGCCGTTATTGTCCCACCAGACGGTGCTCTCGGTGGCGTCGTCGCGCACCACGACCTTGTCCTTGGGGGAACGACCCGTATGAACCCCGGTCTCGGCCAGAAGGGCGCCGCCCTTGACCAGCTTGGTCTCGCCCCGGGTCAGGGACTGCTCATAGAGCGCGGGGGCTTCGAGGTTCCAGTAAACTTTTTTAAGATTGCGGAAGCCGAAAGCCTCCGCATCCTGCGCGCTGTTGAAGACGCCGATGTTATCCACGGAAGACTTCTCCTGAACGCCAATCGTCGGCGGCCCAATGATCCGCCTTCAGATGGCCGTCAAAATGTTACCTTTGAGCGGCGGCGGTCTTATTTCCGTTCCACCGCTTGAACTTGGAAGGTGTAGGTCAGCTAACGTTTCCGTCAACCGAGGCATTCCATGACATTCTATTTTGGCGGATGCTAGGCCTGGAAAACGCTTTCTGGAGAGATTCTGCAAGATTTGTCACGATCCTTTAGGATGATTGACCTTGCTCGGGAATTCATTGACCAACCCTATTGMCTGTAAAGCTTTTTAAACCTGATTACCCGACCGTTTTATCCTGAATTTCGACTTGTTCTGTTCAGGTTGTTGAATTTGTTCATCTGCGGTTGAACCGGGCCTTCGTAGACACCACTATGGATATCGGCCCTGGTCATCCCCTTGGGGCCAACCATATTTGTGCCATGAGTATGGCGCAGTTGGGCACGAATGAGGCCCTGCTGCGTTGTTGAACGATAGACTATTATCGTGCGTCTATAGCCAAGGAAGAGTACATGCCCACGATCGCTCTGGTCGATGACGATCGCAACATCCTGACCTCTGTATCGATCGCCCTCGAGGCGGAAGGCTACCGCATTCAGACCTATACCGACGGGGCCTCGGCCCTCGACGGGCTGAAGCACGCCCCGCCGGACCTGGCGATCTTCGATATCAAGATGCCTCGCATGGACGGCATGGAACTGCTGCGGCGCCTGCGCCAGAAGTCGGACCTGCCGGTGATCTTCCTGACCTCGAAGGACGAGGAGATCGACGAGCTGTTCGGCCTCAAGATGGGCGCGGACGATTTCATCCGCAAACCCTTCTCCCAGCGCCTTCTGGTCGAGCGCGTGAAAGCGGTTCTGCGCCGCTTCGCGCCCAAGGACCAGACCGCTCCCAAGGAGATCGATCCCAAGGCCCTGGAGCGCGGCCAGCTCAAGATGGACCCGGAGCGCCATGCCTGCACCTGGAAGGGTGAACCGGTCACGCTCACCGTCACCGAATTCCTGATCCTGCAGGCGCTCGCCACCCGGCCCGGCGTCGTGAAAAGCCGCAACGCGCTCATGGATGCGGCCTATGACGACCAGGTCTATGTGGACGACCGCACCATCGACAGCCACATCAAGCGCCTGCGCAAGAAGTTCAAGGTGGTTGACCAGAGTTTCGAAATGATCGAGACCCTTTACGGTGTCGGCTATCGCTTCAAGGAAGCCTGACGCCAGCAAGCCCTCCTCACGAGGTGGGCACAACCGAAAAACGGGCACGATCCTCGCTAATCCTGCCGGATCATGCTTGGATGAGTGGCATGAAGGCTGATCCTATCCACGCCGAGGCAGCGCTCGACGATCCGCCCGCGCCCCGTGGCATCCTGGCGCGATTGAAGCGTTTCGGCCGCATGCTGGTGCAGCGTGCCTCCTCCAGCCTGACGCGCCGCATCGTCGTGCTCAATCTCGCAGGCCTCGTGGCGCTGCTCGTGGGCTTTCTCTACCTCAACCAGTTCCGTGAGGGCTTGATCGAAGCCCGCGTGCAGAGCCTGCTCACGCAGGGCGAGATCATCGCGGGCGCCATCGCCAGTTCGGCCACGGTCGAGACCAACACCATCACCCTCGATCCAGACCAGCTCCTGCAGATGCAGGCGGGCGAGACGGAGCGCCTCAACGACGAGGGCGCAACGTCGCTCGAATTTTCCATCAACCCCGAGCGCGTCGCGCCGCTGCTGCGCCGCCTCGTGACGCCGACCAAGACCCGTGCGCGCATATTCGACCGGGAGGGCCTGCTCCTGCTCGATTCCCGCAACTTCTATTCGCGCGGCGACATCCTGCGGATGGATCTGGACCCGGTCGGCAACGTGGAGGACACCACGAGCTTCATCGAGCGCACTTGGAACACCGTGCGCAAGATGTTCCGGAGCACGAGGCGTCCGGTGCTCGAGGATGCCGGCCCCGCGAACGGCCGCACCCTGCCGGAAGTGCAGCAGGCCTTTTCGGGCCAGCAATCGAGCGCGGTGCGTGTGAATACCCGTGGCGAAACCATCGTATCCGTGGCGGTGCCGATTCAGCGTTTCCGCGCGGTGCAGGGCGCATTGCTGCTCTCCACGCAGGAAGGCGACATCGACGCCATCATCGCTTCCGAGCGCTTCGCCCTGCTCCAGGTGTTCCTGGTCGCCGCCGTGGTGATGATCGTGCTGTCGCTGTTCCTGGCCGGCGCCATCGCCGGTCCTGTCCGCCGTCTTGCGGAAGCCGCCGAGCGCGTCCGCTGGGGCACGAAATCGCGCCAGGAAATTCCCGACTTCACCGACCGTGCCGACGAGATCGGCCACTTGTCCGGCGCGCTGCGCGACATGACGAAGGCGCTCTACAATCGCATCGACGCCATCGAGAGCTTCGCGGCGGATGTAGCCCATGAATTGAAGAACCCGCTGACATCCCTGCGCAGCGCCGTGGAAACACTGCCGCTCGCCCGCAGCGAGGATTCGCAGAAGCGGCTGATGTCGATCATCCAGCATGACGTGAAACGCCTCGACCGGTTGATCAGCGACATCTCGGACGCCTCGCGCCTCGATGCGGAACTGGCCCGCGCGGATGCGGAGCCGGTGGACATGGCGCGCCTTCTCGACGCGGTGGTATCCGTCGCCAACGAGCGCCGCCAGGAGCACGATCCGCTGATCGCCCTCGACATCGAGAAGCATGCGCGCGGCCGCGATGCCTTTCTGGTGCTCGGCCATGACAGCCGCCTGGGGCAGGTGTTCAACAACCTCATCGACAATGCCCGCTCCTTCTCGCCGCAGGATGCGACCGTGAAGGTGACGCTCAAGCGCCGCCGGGCCGACGTGGAGGTTTTGGTGGAGGACAGTGGACCCGGCATCGAGCCGGATGCTCTCGACCGGATCTTCGAGCGCTTCTATACCGACCGGCCCGACCAGGGCTTCGGCCAGAATTCGGGCTTAGGGCTCTCCATCTCCCGCCAGATCATCGAGGCCCATCGCGGCTCGATCCGCGCCGAGAACCGGCTTGGCGCAACCGATGAATTCGGCGAACCGGAGAGGCTCGGCGCCCGCTTCATCATCCGCCTGCCCACGCCGGACAACTCGCGCGGCAAGAAAGAGCAGAGCAGGAAGGACGCCGTCAGGCAGGAGCGCGGAAAGGTCGAGCCTTGAGCGCTGTGGAGACCATCCACGCCTCCTGCGTCGTCATCGGCGAGGCCGGCGTTCTGATCCGGGGACGCTCCGGCGCCGGCAAATCGACCTTGGCGCGGGAGATCGTGCTGGATGCCGTAAGGGCCGGGCGCTTCGGATGTCTGGTCAGCGACGACCGGACCCAGCTTCGTTCAAGGAACGGGCGCCTCCTCGGCAGCCCCGTGGAGCCGCTCGCGGGACATCTTGAGGTGCACGGCCTCGGGATCATCCGCCAGCCCTTCGAGCCCGCCGCCGTCATCCGCCTCATCATCGACCTCAGCGAGGATCCGCCACGCTTCCCAAACGAGCAGGACGGCAACACTGTTCTATGCGGCGTCGTGGTGCCTCGCATCCGAATGCGGGCCGGGGCAAGCTTCGCGAGCATCGCTCTCGGGCAATTGAGTGGCGTTTGCGACACGATTGAGACACTGTGATGAACTTTTCGTCTCATTGCTCTTGCGCTTGGCTTCGCGCTGCACAAAATAGCCGCTCCGCTCTCGGAGCGTTCGGACCTGGAACATTATGATTGGAATGGTGCTCGTCACCCACGGGCAGCTCGCGACGGAATTCAAAGCCGCGCTTGAGCATGTGGTGGGACCCCAAGAGCAGCTTGAAACGATCACGATCGGCCCTGACGACGACATGGAAACACGGCGCAAGGACATCATGGCCGCCGTGTGCCGGGTCAATTCGGGTCACGGTGTCGTGGTTCTCACCGACATGTTCGGGGGCACGCCCTCGAACCTGGCGCTCTCCTGCATGAACGGCAGCTCCGTCGAGGTGGTCGCCGGCATCAACCTGCCCATGCTCATCAAGCTCGCATCCGTCCGGGATGAGGAACCCCTGTCGGATGCCGTCTCTCACGCCCAGGAGGCCGGGCGTAAATACATCAACATCGCCTCACGCGTACTCTCGGGAAAGTAAATATGGATAAGCTTCTCGATCAGGATTGCCCGCCTGCGCTTGTTCCTGACGGGGCGGAAGTCCGGGAGCTTCCCATCATCAACCGCCGGGGGCTGCACGCCCGTGCCTCGGCCAAGTTCGTCCAGACCGTCGAGCGCTACAATTCCGACGTCACGGTCACCCGCTGCGGCGAGACCGTTGGCGGCCGCTCCATCATGGGCCTTTTGACCCTCGCCGCCGCCCAGGGCACGACCATCACCGTCACCGCCAAGGGGCAGGACGCCGAGACCTGCCTCCAGGCCATCGACGACCTCCTCGCCAACCGGTTCGGCGAGGACGAGTAAGGCGCTTCTCCAGTTATCTCTGCATTTCTCACGTCATCGCCGGCCTTGTGCCGGTGATCCCGATGGCTTGAATCATCGCGCTTTTCCCATCGGGATGGCCGGGACAAGCCCGGCGATGACGGGCAGAGATGAACAACCTCGCCCCAAAAAACATATAAAGACATCTTTATATCTTGATTGCCTCCCCGGCGGCTCTCTGCTAGAGACAGCGCCAATTCAAACCCCAAGAATTCAAACCCCAAGGGTAAGACGGAGGCCAGCATGGCTCAGGACTATATCGTTAAGGACATCGGCCTCGCCGATTTCGGCCGCAAGGAAATCTCGATCGCCGAGACCGAAATGCCGGGCCTCATGGCCGTTCGCGCCGAATATGGCGAGAGGCAGCCCCTCAAGGGCGCCCGCATCGCCGGCTCTCTGCACATGACTATCCAGACCGCGGTGCTGATCGAGACCTTGAAGGCTCTCGGCGCCGACGTCCGCTGGGTCTCCTGCAACATCTACTCGACCCAGGACCACGCCGCTGCCGCGATTGCCGCCGCCGGCATCCCGGTCTTCGCCTATAAGGGCGAGACCCTCACCGAGTACTGGGACTACACCGCCAAGCTGTTCGACTGGCATGGCGGCGGCGTGCCGAACATGATCCTCGACGACGGCGGCGACGCCACCATGCTCGTCCATCTCGGCCTGCGCGCCGAGCAGGGCGACGTGGCCTTCCTCGACAAGCCCGGCGCTGAAGAAGAGGAAGTCCTCTTCGCTCTCATCAGGCGCCTGCTCTCCGAGAAGCCGAAGGGCTGGTTCGCGGAAGTCGCCAAGTCCATCAAGGGCGTGTCGGAAGAGACCACCACCGGCGTCCACCGCCTCTACATCATGGCCAAGGAAGGCAAGCTGCTCTTCCCGGCGATCAACGTGAACGATTCGGTCACCAAGTCGAAGTTCGACAACCTCTATGGCTGCCGCGAGTCGCTCGTGGACGGCATCCGTCGCGGTACGGACGTGATGATGGCCGGCAAGGTCGCCATGGTCGCCGGCTTCGGCGACGTGGGCAAGGGTTCGGCCGCCAGCTTGCGCCAGGCAGGCTGCCGCGTGCTGGTGTCGGAAGTCGACCCGATCTGCGCGCTCCAGGCCGCCATGGAAGGCTATGAGGTCACGACGATGGAAGACGCGGTTTCGCGCGCCGACATCTTCGTCACCGCCACCGGCAACAAGGACGTGATCACCCTCGATCACATGCGGGCCATGAAGGACCGCGCCATCGTCTGCAACATCGGCCACTTCGACAACGAGATCCAGGTTGCCGGTCTCAAGAACCTCAAGTGGACGAACATCAAGCCGCAGGTGGACGAGATCACCTTCGCCGACGGCCACCGCATCATCCTGCTCTCGGAAGGCCGCCTCGTGAACCTCGGCAACGCCATGGGTCACCCGTCCTTCGTGATGTCGGCTTCCTTCACGAACCAGACGCTTGCTCAGATCGAGCTCTGGAACAATGCCGGCCAGTACGAGAATCAGGTCTACACCCTGCCGAAGCACCTCGACGAGAAGGTCGCGTCGCTGCACCTGGAAAAGATCGGCGTGAAGCTGACCAAGCTGCGCCCCGATCAGGCTTCCTATATCGGCGTGAAGGAAACCGGCCCGTTCAAGCCGGATCACTACCGCTACTAAGATCTAAGCTACTGCTAACTTTAGGAAAAGCCCGGCTTCGGCCGGGCTTTTTCATGTCCGGATCGCTCGAATCGCCAAGCCTTCCGCAGCGGCATGTGTGTGTCGCAAATGCAATACGTTTCCACCAATTGCGCACAGGTTCTCCAAAGGAAGATTAAGCCGGCTTTAACCCTCTTCCTGGCGGAGTCAGGGGTAGTCTAGAGTGGACGCGAATCGGCTGGCAGTCCCGCATCAGGGCAACCAGTCGGCAGTTCCGTTCATGCGTAAGCGGGATCACCTCTGTGGCGTCTCAAAGGGCCCGCGGAGTGGGGATGACTTGGCCTGTTCCCCGGGGCTATGAAAAAGGGAGGGCAGCACGGCATGGCCGGGCATTCGAAGCACAGGCACGATGACGAGGGCGCGAGGCGCGCGCCTACCCGTCTGCCCCGGCTTCGCACATCCCTGACCCTGTCGCTGTTCACCGGCACCTCCAGCTCGGCCCTTGCCGCCGAAGGCGAGTTCCCGCTTCTCGACAGCGCCACGGACCTGCTCGGCTTCCTCACATCCATCGACCTCCAGAACGCCGTCTATTTCGGCCTCTTCATGGGGCTCGTCGCCTTCTCGACCACCACCTCCCTGCTGCTGATGAGCGAGCGCCGCCGCGCCACTCGCGCGGAGCGGGCGCTGCGCAACGAGATCTCCACCTTGCGCGGCGCGGACGATCTCGCGACGCTCCTCATGGGCTCGGAGCGTCAGCTCCTCGTGAGCTGGCATGGGCGCGACGGCGAGGCGCGGTTCCAGGGCGATCCCACCATTCTCGGCGAGGGCGCCCCCGCCAAGCGCGCGCTCGCCTTCGGCACCTGGCTCCAGCCGGGCGACGCCGCAGCCGTCGAAGCCGCTCTCGACCACCTGAAGCAGCGCGGTGAGGCCTTCCGGCTCGTCGGGCATACGCTCTTCGGCAGCTTCATCGACGTGGAAGGCCGCACCATCGGCGGGCGCGCCATCCTGCGCCTGCGCGACGTGACCGGCGACCGCTCCGAGCTGCTGAAAATGCGCACGGATCTTAGCCTGGCGCGCAGCGACCTGCGCTCCATGACCATGCTGCTCGACGATGTGGCCTATCCGCTCTGGATTCGCGCCACGGACGACAAGCTGCTCTGGGCGAACCAGGCCTATCTGCGTTCCGTCGAAGCAAAAGATCTCGACGATGCCATCAACCGTTCGCTCGAACTTCTCGGCCAGCCGACGCGCGAGGAATCGCGCCGTCAGCGCAAAGCCGGCACGACTTATTCCTCCCGCGTCACGGCGGTCGTCGCAGGTCAGCGCGCCGTGCTCGACGTGATCGAGCGCCCCACCGCCGGCGGCAGCGCGGGCATCGCGGTGGACGTGTCGGAACTCGAAGCGGTGCGCACCGATCTGCAGCGGCAGATGGATGCGCATGTGCGCACCCTCGACCAATTGCCGACGGCGGTTGCGATTTTCGATGCGGGCCAGAAGCTCATCTTCAGCAATGCCGCCTATCAGCGCCTGTGGGGACTCGATGGCGGCTTCCTCTCCTCGCGCCCGACGGACAGCGAAGTGCTCGACCGTCTGCGCGCCGCGCGCAAGCTTCCCGAGCAGGCGGATTTCCGTGCATGGAAAGCGGATTTCCTCACCGGCTACCGCTCCGTCGAGCAGCAGGAAACCTGGTGGCACCTGCCCGACCGCCGCACCTTGCGCGTCGTCATCAATCCCAATCCGCAGGGCGGCGTGACCTATCTGTTCGATGACGTAAGCGAACGTTTCGAACTCGCCTCGCAGGTCAATTCGCTCACGCAGGTGCAGGGCGAAACGCTCGATACACTGAAAGAGGGCGTGGCGGTGTTCGGCTCCGACGGACGCCTCAAGCTGCACAACCGCGCCTTCGTGGAGATGTGGAATCTGCCGCAGGACATTCCGGCCGGGCATCCGCATATCGACATCATCATCAAGTCCTGCCGCCTGCTCGCACCGCAGGAGGAGCCGTGGGTGGATATTCGCGGCGCGGTGGCGGGCCTTGCCGACATGCGCATGGGCCTGTCCTGCCGTATCGAACGGCGCGACGGCTCGGCGCTCGACTGCACCGCGCAGCCCCTGCCGGACGGCGCGACGCTTCTGAGCTTCACCGATGTGACCGCGAGCGTGAACGTGGAGCGCGCACTCACCGAGCGCAACGACGCGCTGGAGCGCGCCTCGCGGTTGCGCGACGAGTTCGTGCATCACGTGTCCTACGAGCTGCGCTCGCCGCTCACCAACATCATCGGCTTTGCGCATCTGCTCGATGACGGCACGGCGGGCGAGCTCAATCCGCGCCAGAAGGAATACACCGACCACATCGAGCGTTCGTCGAAGGCGCTGCTGACGATGCTCAACGACATTCTCGATCTCGCCTCCATCGACACGGGCTCGCTGGAATTGGCGCCGGAGATCGTCGATATCCGCTCCACCATCGAGGCTGCTATGCGCGGGCTGGAGGACCGGCTCGCGGAATCCTCGCTGCATCTTCTCATCGACACGCCGGACGACATCGGCACCTTCGTCGCGGACGGCAAGCGCGTGCGCCAGATCCTGTTCAATCTTCTCTCCAATGCCGTCGGCTTCTCAATGCCCGGCCAGAGCATCCAGGTCTCCGCGCGCAAGCGTGGCGGTGAGGTAATCTTCGAGGTGAAGGACCAGGGCCGCGGCATTCCGCCCGAGGTCAAGGCGCGCATTTTCGAGCGCTTCGAGAGCCACACGCTCGGCACCCGCCATCGGGGCGTGGGCTTGGGCCTCTCCATCGTGCGCTCCTTCGTGGAGCTGCATGGCGGGCGCATCGAGCTTGCCTCCGCGCCAGGCCAGGGCACCACAGTCACCTGCATTTTCCCGAACGAGCGGCAGGAATCGCCCTCCGATGGCCGGACGGGGCAATCTGCACTAACTCCCATCGCGGCGGAGTAGGATACAAGCGATGGTGAATGGATTGGCCCTCATGTCCGAGCAAGATGTTTCCCAGGCCGCGTGGATCGTCACGCTGCCCGACCACGCCTCCACGGAAGATTTCGCGCGGGTTCTCTCCGAGGAGCTGAAGCCGGGCGATCTCGTCACCCTGTCCGGCGGCCTCGGCGCGGGCAAGACCACGCTGGCGCGCGCCCTCGTGCGGGTGCTGGCGGGCGACTCCGAGCTTGAAGTCCCAAGTCCGACCTTCACCTTGATGCAGGTTTACGACGGGTCACTCTTCCCCATCGTGCACGCGGATTTCTACCGCCTGTCGGGCGGCTACGAGCTGGTGGAGCTGGGCTGGGAGGAGATGACCGACAGCGCCGTCGCCCTCGTGGAATGGCCCGAGCGCGCCGACGACGGGCTGAAATCCGAACGCCTCGACATCCATCTCGATTTCGCGCCGGGCGGTGGCGGCAATGGCCGCGTCGCCATGCTCACCGGCACAGGCGGCTTCGCCTCGCGTCTCCAGCGACTGAAGGCCTTCCGCGGTCTTGTGGAGCGCTGCGGCTGGACGGATGCGGTGCGCATGCCCATGCAGAGCGATGCCTCCGTGATCCGTTCCTATGAGCGGCTTGTAAAGCCCAACGGCGAAACCGCTTTGCTGATGATCTCGCCGCCACGCCCTGTGGGTCCGCCTGTTCGTCGCGGCAAGCCCTACACGACCATCGCGAAGCTCGCGGAAACGGTTCATGCCTTCGTCGCCATGGATAAGGGCCTACGCGCGTTGGGCTTCAGCGCGCCGTATATCTACGGCGAGGACTTGGACACGGGCCTTCTGCTCATCGAGGATCTCGGAGCCGAACCGGTGGTCGATGCCGATGGACCGATCCCCGAGCGTTATGCGGAAGCGACGCGCCTTCTGATGCGCCTGCACAGCACCGAGCTGCCGCAGGTTCTGCCGGTCAACGACGGTATCGAGCATCCGATCCCGCCCTACGATCTCGAAGCGCTTCTGATCGAGGTGGAGCTGCTCGCCGATTGGTATGTGCCGCACATCATGGGCACGCAGCTCTCCGGCTCCGCGCGGGCGGAATTCGTCAATCTCTGGACGGAGACGCTGGGCGAGATCCTGGCCTCTCCCGTCACCTGGACCTTGCGCGATTTCCACTCACCCAACCTGATCTGGCTCTCCGAGCGCGAAGGCCTGCAGCGCGTCGGCCTGATCGACTTCCAGGATGCGACGCTGGGTTCACCCGCCTACGACGTCGCCTCGCTTCTGCAGGATGCGCGCGTGACGGTGCCCGCCGATCTCGAACTCAAGCTCATCGGCCTCTATGCCCGCGAGCGCAAAGCGGCGGACCCCGGCTTCGACGTCTCCGGTTTCGCGCGGGCCTATGCGATTATGGCGGCGCAGCGCGCCACCAAGATCCTCGGCATTTTCGCACGGCTCGACCGGCGGGACGGCAAGCCTCATTACCTGAAGCACCTGCCACGCATCGAGGCTTATCTCACCCGCAATCTCGCACATCCCGCCCTGGCCAAGCTCAAGGCCTGGTATGAGACCTATCTGCCCAGGCTCATTCCGCAGGCCGACGATGATGCGCCTCCCACGCCTTGAGCCGGAGCCCTCGTGTCCCAGTCCCCCCAGCGCAAGCCCACAAAAGCCATCGTTCTCGCAGCGGGCCTCGGCAAGCGCATGCTGCCGATCACGGCGACCATGCCGAAACCCCTCGTGAAAGTGGCGGGCCAGAGCCTGATCGACTTCGCCCTCGACAAACTGCACGAGGCCGGCATGGAAACGGTGGTGGTGAACGTGCACCATTTCGCCGACATGCTCGAAGCGCATCTGCGCACTCGAAAACTCCCCCGCATCGTGATCTCCGACGAGCGCGATGAGCTGCTCGAAACCGGCGGCGGCGTGAAGAAAGCTTTGCCGTTGTTAGGAGAAGATCCCTTCGTCACTTTCAACTCCGATTCCATGTGGATCGAGGGCGCGAACCCGAATCTCAAGCGCCTCGTGGCCGCCTGGGATGCTGAGCGTATGGACATTCTGATGCTCGTTGCCCCGTTATCCACAAGTGTTGGATATGAAGGCCGAGGCGATTTTCACCGCGATGAAGACGGCCGTCTGCGCCGCCGTGGAGGCCATGACAGGTCCGATTTCGTCTATGCGGGCGTGGCCATCGTGAAGCCGGAACTCGTTTCCGGCACGCCCGAGGGAGCGTTCTCGGCCAACGCCTTCTATGACCGCGCCATCGCCAATGACCGCCTCTATGGGTTGCCTCTCGATGGGCAATGGCTGCATGTTGGAGAGCCTCACACCATTGCAGAGGCGGAAAAGTGCCTTGCCGCAAGCCAGCGATGAGGTTTTGTGTTGTCGAGCGAGTTACCGCGCGTCTTTTCAATCCCACCGGGTTGCGCTTTCCTGCCGACCCTCGTGGACGCGCTGCTTGAGGGCCGCCTTGTCGGCCCTTTATCCGATGATCCAGCAGCACTTGCCGACATCACCATCTATGTGCCCACCCGCCGCGCCACCCGCGCGCTGATTGCGCTTCTCGCCGAGCGCGGAGACGGGCGCGCACAGCTTCTGCCACGCATCGTGCCCTTGGGCGAAACCGATGAGGCGGAGTTCGAGCTGACCGGGCTCGAAGGCACGCCGTTTGCGGAAGCCGCCAGCCTCAAGCCGCCGATCCCGCCGCTGGAGCGCCGCCTCATCCTCACGCGCCTCGTGCAGCGCTGGTCGGCGGAAGTGGACCGCGCGCTGTTGCAAATCGGCCCCGAAATTCCCTTCATGGTGCCCGCCTCCCCTGCGGACGCGGTGAATCTCGCGGGCGATCTCGAAACCTTGATGGACGCCTTCACCACGGAAGGCATCGACTGGCACGCGCTGGAACTCGCGGTGGATGCGGATTACTCGAAATATTTCGAGATCACCCGCCACTTCGTACAGATCGCGAGCGAGAACTGGCCGAAGATTCTGGGTGAGCGCCAGGCGAGCGATCCCGCGCAGCGGCGCACCGCGCTGATCGAGGCGGAGGCGCGCCGTCTCACCCGCGAGCGGCCGACACATCCGATCATCGTCGCAGGCTCCACTGGTTCGGTGCCCGCGACCGCACATTTGATGGCGACCATCGCGCGACTGCCGAAGGGTGCCGTCGTGCTACCCGGTCTCGACACGGATCTCGACGAGGAAAGCTGGCTCACCATCGGCGGCGTTGGCGACGACGACAATGACCCCGTGCACAGCCATCCGCAGGCCGCCCTGCGCCGCCTCGTGGACAAGCATCTGCGCATCCAGCGCTCCGACATCCCCGTTCTGGGCGATGCGCCGGATGAGGCGCGAGCCCGCAACCGGCTTCTCTCGGAAGCCCTGCGCCCCGCCGACACCACCGACCGCTGGTCGCTGATCCAAGCGGAGGAGCGCGTGGCGCTCGGTAAGAGCGGCTGCGAGGGATTGACCATCATCGAAGCGATGGATGAACGCGAGGAGGCATTGGCCATCGCCATTGCCCTGCGCGAAACGCTCGCCGACACCCGCAAGACCGCAGCCCTCGTCACGCCCGACCGGGCACTCGCCACACGCGTGACGGCGGAACTCGGGCGCTGGGGATTGAGCGTCGAGGATTCCGCCGGTGTTCCCCTTTCCGATACGCCGGCAGGCCGTCTCGCGCGTCTGGCGGCGGAAGCGGCGGCCGACGATTTGAGTCCCGTGCGGCTGCTCGCCGTTCTCGCGCATCCGCTCGTGCGCCTCGGTTACACCCGCGAGCAGGTCGAGCATGCGGCGAGCATTCTCGAGATCGGCGTTCTGCGCGGCCCCGCGCCCGCACCCGGCATCGAGGGCCTGCGTGCCGCGCTCGCCACCCGCCGCACGGAAAAGGACCACCGCACGCCACGTCCCCGCGCGCGTTTGACGGATGCTGATTGGGATCTTGCCGACGAACTGCTCCAACGCCTCGGCCTCGCCTTCCAGACCTTCACCCCCGCCGTTCATGGCGAGGGCAGGCTCGACCTGATGGCGCTTGTCGAACACCACCGCGTTGCCGTCGAATGGCTCTGCGCGCCGCCCGATGGCGAAGAGGCGGAGGAAGAACCCTCCCGTGAGCCGCTGGCCGCGCTCTTCGACGATCTGGAGAACTCGGATATTCGCGCAGAAGAGGGTCATCCGTTGGAAGGCCGCTTCGTGGACTATCCCGCCTTTTTCACAGCGCTCGCCAAGCAGCGTAGTTTAAGCCCCTCGCCGCGCACTACCCATCGCCGCCTGAAAATCCTCGGCCTTCTGGAAGCCCGTCTTTTGTCCGTGGACCGCGTGGTGCTCGGCGGGTTGGACGAAGGCACATGGCCGCCGCGCACGGTGACGGATGCGTTCCTCAACCGCCCCATGCGCGCCCGCGTCGGCCTGATGCCGCCCGAGCGGCGCATTGGCCAGACGGCGCACGATTTCGTGCAGGCACTCGGAACGCACGACGTGGTGATCACCCGCGCGCACAAGCGCGACGGCTCGCCCATGGTGCCTTCGCGCTTCCTGCAACGCCTCAAGGCTTTTACTGGCAAGGAGGTGTGGGAACGCATGACGCGCTCCGGCGAATATTACCGCCGCCTCGCGCGCACTCTCGACACGCCGGAGCCCGCGCCCGCTCTCCCACGTCCGCGCCCGAAGCCGGACCCGGCGCTGTTCCCACGTTCCTTAAGCGTCACCGAAGTCGAGATGCTGGTGCGCGATCCTTATTCGATCTTTGCGCGGCATGTGCTCAAGCTCGATGCGTTGGATGAGATCGCCGTTGCGCCGAGCGCTGCCGAGCGTGGCACGATCATCCACGACATCATCGGCACATTTGGCGAGCGTTATCCGAAGGCATTGCCAGAGAATGCGCAGGAAATCCTGCTCGGCCTCGGCACGGAAGCCTTCTTCAAGATCGAGCAGGCCTATCCCGAACTCTACGCTGAATGGTGGCCGCGCTTCGAGCGGCTCGCCGCGCAATTCGTGGTGTGGGAGCAGATGCGCCGGCCCGATCTCGCGGAGGTCTTCGCCGAGCGTTCGGGACGTCTCTCGATTCCGCTGCCCGACGGCTCGATCTTCAATTTGCGCGCCCGCGCCGACCGCATCGAGCAGCGCCGCGACGGCGGCTTCACCATCGTCGATTTCAAGACCGGCCAGCCGCCGGGCGTGCGCGAGGTCTATGCAGGCTTCTCGCCGCAGCTGACGCTGGAAGCGGTGATGCTGATGAAGGGCGCGTTCAAGGGCCTACCCATGGCGAAGGACACGCCGGATCTCCTTTATGTTCACACCACTGGCGGACGCGAGCCGATCAAACCGCGCGAGATCAAACCGGGGCGCGATGAGGAGCGGACCGTTTCGGAGATCGTGGAGGAACATCGCCGCCGGTTCGAGGGCATGATCGCGCGGTTCGTGAAGGGTGAGTCGGCCTACGTGTCGCGCCCCTTCCCGAAATATGCCCGGCGCTTTTCCGAATACGATCATTTGGCGCGCGTGAAGGAATGGTCGCTGGCGAGCGCCGGCGGCGGTGAGGGCGGCGAATGAGCAACGATCTCGTCATTCCCGATTACACCAAGCAGGCCCAACGCCGCGCCGCGAACCCGCGCGCCTCCGCCTGGGTGTCGGCCAATGCGGGCGCAGGCAAAACCAAGGTGCTCACCGACCGTGTGGTGCGCCTGCTGCTGGCGGGCTCGCTGCCTGGACGAATCCTCTGCCTCACCTTCACCAAGGCCGCCGCCGCCAACATGGCGATCCGCGTGTTCGAGCGCTTGGGCCGCTGGGTGACGATGGACGATGAGAGCCTCGTTCAGGAATTGACCGAACTCGAAGGCGAGAGGCCCACGCGGCAGCAGATCAAGCTCGCCCGCACGCTCTTTGCCCGCGCGGTGGAAACGCCGGGCGGCTTGAAGATCGACACCATCCACGCCTTCTGTGAGCGCCTGCTGCATCTCGTGCCCTTCGAGGCCAACGTGCCCGCGCGTTTCGCGGTGCTGGACGAAAGCCAGACCGACGAGATGCTGGCTCAGGCGATCAAGAACGTGCTGGCGGATGCCTCGAACGGCGGCGCTCCGGAATTGAAGGATGCCCTCGACATCATCAGCGTCGATGCGGTGGGCGACGCTCTGACATCCGCGCTCAATGCCGCGCTTCGTTGCAAGGACTTTCTGCACGATGCGAGCGGCCCTGCGCGCATGCGTCAAGAGCTTGGGCTCAAGCCCGACGAGACGCTTGCGGGCATCGAACGAGCAATGCTGGAAGACGGCCTAAAGCCGGAGAATTGGCCCGCCATCGCGCAGGAACTGCTGAGAGGCAAGGCGACCGACCAGAAACGTGCCGCGTCTCTGATTGCTGCCGCTGAAGCGAGCGAGCCTTCCGCCAAGCTCGAACACTACCTTTCGGTCTTCCTCACCGACACCGGAACACCCCGTAAGGGATCCGCCTTCCTGACGAAGGACATTGACGAGGGTTTGAAGGAGAAGCTGCTCGACGAGCAGAGCCGAATCTGGAATCTCATCGACAAGCGCAAGGCCGCGCGCGCGGTGGAGCGGACGCAGGCGCTGTTCCTGCTCGCGGCGCAAATCCGTGACCGCGTTGAAAAGCGCAAGATGCTGCTCGGCGCGCTCGACTTTCAGGATCTCATCGACAAGACGCTGGCGCTGCTCTCGCGCGGCGATACGTCCTGGGTGCTCTACAAGCTCGATCGCGGCATCGACCATGTGCTGATCGACGAGGCACAGGACACGAACCCCCAGCAATGGGAGATCCTGCGCCGCATCACCGAGGATTTTACCGCCGGCGAAGGCGCGGGCGGCAAGCGCATCCGCACGCTGTTTGCGGTAGGCGATCCCAAGCAGTCGATCTACGGCTTTCAAGGCGCAGCGCCGCAGGAGTTCGAGACCACCCGCAGGAGCTGGTCGCAGAAGGTCAGAAATGCGGAGCTGCATTTCGAGGATGTGTCGCTCACCATGTCGTTCCGCTCAGGCAAAGCCGTGCTCTCGGCGGTGGACGCCACCTTCGCGGTCGACCGCCACTTCAAGGGCCTGTCCTTCGATGACACGGCGGTGGGCACCGTGCATGAGAGCGCGCGTCCGCATGCGCCCGGCCTCGTGGAATTGTGGCCGACGGAAAAGCCTGCCGACGAGGAAGAACCCGAGGCCTGGGTTCTGCCCGTGGACGAGCCCGAGCAGCAATCGCCGCCCGTCATTGTAGCGCGCCGCATCGCGCAGGCAGTGAAGTGCTGGACCACCAAGGGCGACGAGATGGGCCGCCTGTGGAGCGCGGGCGATGTGCTGGTTCTCGTGCGCAAGCGCGGTGCCGCTTTCGAGGCGGTGATCCGCGCGCTCAAAGAGGCGGGCGTGCCTGTCGCTGGCGCGGATCGTCTCAATATCGGCGAGCACATCGCCGTGCTCGATCTCGTGGCGGCGGGCCGCGCGACGCTGTTGCCGGATGACGATCTGACCCTTGCGACCGCGCTGAAGTCGCCGCTCGTCGGCCTCAACGACGATGACCTCATCCGCATCGCTTCGAGCCGCGCCGATGATGAATCGCTGCACGAGGCGCTCCAGCGCCATGCCGAGAATGGCGATGCGAAAGCGCAAGCCGGATGCGAAGCGCTGAACGCCTGGCAAGAACTCGCGGACCAGCATGGGCCTTTCGGCTTCTTCGCGACGCTCCTTGGGCCGCGCGGCGGACGCTCGCAACTCGTGGCGCGGCTGGGCAGCGAGGCGGGCGATGCCATCGATGCTTTCCTGTGCTTCGCGCATCAATCGGAAATGACGGAGACACCCTCGCTCACCGTCTTCCTCAACCGGTTCGAATCCGCGTCCCACACCATCAAGCGCGATCTCGACTCGGTGAACAACGAGGTGCGCGTGATGACGGTGCACGGGGCCAAGGGCCTCGAGGCGCCTATCGTCATTCTCATCGACGGCTGTGAGGTGCTGGGCCGCGATCCTGCCATCTTGCAGCTGCGCACGAAAATGGGCGACACCGTCCCCGTCTGGTCGCCGGGCAAGAACTCCGATTCCAGCGTGATGGCGGAAGCCCGCGAGGTCCTGCACGCGAAGGGCCATGAGGAGCACAACCGGCTGCTCTATGTGGCCATGACCCGCGCCAAGGACCGGCTGGTGATCGCGCCCTATCTCACGGGCCGCAAGGATTCGCCGCAGGAAGCCTGGTGCGAGATGATCCGCCACGGCCTCGTCGCCAAGGCGGGCGGCCTTGAGCTCGATGAGGCGCCCTACGGCCCCATCGAGATCTGGCGCGAGGGCTCGCCGCTCGCGCGCACGCTCGTCGCCGAATCGGATGTGGCGCCACTGGAGCCCCTTTCGGTGCCCGATTGGCTCACAACCCTTGCAAGGCCCGAACCGGAGCCCCTGCCCCCGATCCGCCCCTCCAGTGCGCTGGGTGCTGCCGAGCGCATGACAAGGCCGGGCGACGGCCCCTATGCGCCGGAAGCGCGGCTTCATGGCACTCTGGTCCACGCGCTGCTGGAGCGGCTGCCGGCCCTCGCCCCTGAGCATCGCGAAACCATGGCCCGCGCCTATGTGCACGCCCGCGCCCCGCGCCTTCCCGCCGAAATCCGCGAATCGGTGATCGCCAACGCGGTCGGCGTCTTGGACCATGCCGATCTGAGGGCGCTGTTCGGACCGAGCTCCCGCGCCGAGGCACCCATCGCGGGCAAGATCCTCACCATTGAGGGGGACCTGATGGTCTCCGGCCAGATCGACCGCTTAGCCGTGCTGGAGAACGAGGTCCTGGTGGCGGATTTTAAAACGACGGCGCGAGCGCTAAGACCAGGCCAGCCGGCGCCCCAGTCATACGTGGCGCAGCTCGCCCTCTACCGGATGCTTCTGTCGGAGATCTACCCGGACAAGCGCATCCGTACCTTCCTTGTCTGGACCGCAGGGCCGGTGATCCATGAACTCATGGAACCGGAGCTCGAATCCGCTCTTACCCTCATCAAAGCGGCGTGACAGGGCTGCCTATTGCTTGATTCCCGCCTCACCCGTTCTTACCTTGGCCCTATCGTGGGCGGCTCACGCTTGAGTCGCTGTTTCAAACGTTCAAAGGTGATGTGATGGCGACCGTAAAGGTGACCGACGCAAGCTTCGCGCAGGATGTCCTGCAATCCTCCGAGCCCGTCGTGGTCGATTTCTGGGCGGAATGGTGCGGTCCCTGCCGCATGATCGGCCCGGCCCTGGAAGAGATTTCCACCGAAATGGAAGGCAAGGTGAAGATCGCCAAGCTCAACGTGGACGAGAACCCGCAGATCTCCTCCCAGCTCGGTATCCGCTCCATCCCGGCGCTCATGGTGTTCAAGGACGGCAAGGTCGTGGCCCAGAAGGTCGGCGCCGCCCCCAAGGGCGAACTCTCCCGCTGGATCCAGGCTTCGGCTTAAGAAGCTTTACATGTGACGATGATGAAGGGGCCGAAAGGCCCCTTTTTCGTTGCCTCGGATGTCATCCCGGACGAAGCGCAGCGAAGATCCGGGATCGATGTCAGAATGAATCTCCACGTCATCACCTGCCTTGTGCCGGTGATCCCGATGGATTGGGGCGCAGAGCTTTTCGGGTCGGGATGGCCGGGACAAGCCCGGCCATGACGTGAGAGGGTTTTTCTAACGATCCCGGATCAGCTTACGCTGTCCGGGATGACACGCTTTGGAGGCGCTACTCCGGCAACGTCCCGTTCGCCGCCAGCACCTCGCCCGCGAGATACAGCGAACCGCAGATGAGGATGCGGGGAGCTTTTTCCCACATGTAGTTGTGCAGGGAGGCGAGCGCGGATTCCACGCTCGGCGCGGTGGAGGTAGTGAGCCCGACGCTTGCGGCGATGGCGGCGACTTCTTCCGCAGGACGCGCCGCGATCTGGCCGGCGATGGGCACGGCAATGACCTCCCGCGCGAGGCCGGAAAAGTTCTTGAAGAAGGCCTGGGTGTCCTTCGTGCCGAGCATGCCGGCGATGATTACGAGAGGCGCATCGTTGCGCTCGCTCTGGTCCGCCATGGCGGCGGCGAGCACCCGGCCGCCATCGAGGTTGTGGCCGCCATCGAGCCATAGCTCACAATCCTTCGGTGCGATTTCCGGCAGGCGGCCCTTGTTGAGACGCTGGAGACGGCCCGGCCATTCGGCGCGGGTGAGGCCCGCCTCGAAGGCTGAGGTCTCGAACTGCTCGAAGCCGGCGGCGCGCAACGCCGCGATGGCCGTGCCCGCATTGGTGAATTGATGCCGCCCGATCAGCTTCGGGCGCGGCAGATCGAGAAGGCCCTTCTCGTCCTGATAGACGAGACGGCCGCCCTCCTCATGCACCGAGAAATCCTGCTGGCCGATGAGAAGCGGCGAAGCGCCGATGCGCTCGGCCTCGTCGTGCAGGGTCTGATCGGCCTCGACATAATCCTGCGGCGCGATGATGGCCGGGCAGCCGCGCTTGAAGATGCCAGCCTTTTCCTTCGCAATCGCTTGCAAGGTCGTGCCGAGATATTCCGCGTGATCGTGGCCGATGGGCGTGACCACGGCGGCCGCAGGCTTGTCGATGACGTTGGTGGCGTCGAACCGGCCGCCAAGGCCGACTTCGAGCAGCAGCACGTCGGCTGGCTCCTCGGAGAAGATCAGGATGGCGGCGGCGGTGGTGATCTCGAACACGGTGATCGGCTCGCCCGCATTCACCGCCTCGCAGCGCCGGAATGCTTCGACGAGCCTGTCCTCGGTCACATAACGCCCGCCACCGAAGCGCCCGAGCCGGATGCGCTCGTGGAAGCGCACGAGATGCGGTGAGGTATAGACGTGAACGGCAAGCCCCGCGCTCTCCAGAATCGCCCGCATAAAGGCGATGGTGGAGCCCTTGCCGTTGGTGCCCGCCACATGAATCACCGGCGGCAGGCGACGCTCAGGATGTCCGAGCTGGCCGAGCAGGCGCTGGATGCGCCCGAGCGACAGGTCGATGGTCTTCGGGTGCAGGGCGAGAAAGCGCGCAATCAGCGCATCGGAGGAATCCATCGCCCGGTCCCGTTACTCAGCCGCGACAGCGACCGCTTGCGACGCAGGCGTGGTCTCCGGCGCCTTCATGAACAGGCGCGACRGGCGGGCGACCGTGGATTTCACGTCGTGGCGATGGACGACCATGTCCACCATGCCGTGCTCTTTCAGGTATTCGGCGCGCTGGAAGCCGTCTGGCAGCTTCTCGCGGATGGTCTGCTCGATCACGCGCGGGCCGGCAAAGCCGATGAGCGCGCCGGGCTCGGCCAGATGCACATCGCCCAGCATCGCGTAGGATGCGGTGACGCCGCCGGTGGTGGGATTGGTGAGCACGACGATATAGGGCAGCTTCGCATCGCGCAGGCGGCGGATCGCCACCGTGGTACGGGGCATCTGCATGAGGGAGAGAATGCCCTCCTGCATGCGCGCGCCGCCGGAGCCGGCGAAGAGCACGTAAGGCGTCTTCTTGTCGAGCGCCGTCTCGGCGCCCTTCACGAAGGCCTCGCCCGCCGCCATGCCGAGCGAACCGCCCATGAAGCCGAAATCCTGCACGGCGATCGTCATCGGAAACTCTTCGACGCGGCCGAAGCCGACCTTGAATGCATCCTGCTGGCCGGTCTTGGCGCGGGCATCCTTCAGACGGTCGACGTATTTTTTCTCGTCACGGAATTTCAGCGGATCGATGGCCACATCCGGCAGTGCCACATCGAGCCAGGTGGCGCCGTCGAACATGAGCTGGAGGCGCTGCGTGGCCGAAATGCGCATGTGGTGGTTGGAGCCGGGAATCACCCACTGGTTCGCCTCCACGTCCTTGTGGAACACGACCTGTCCMGTATCCGGGCACTTGATCCAGAGGTTSTCCGGCGTMTCGCGCTTGAAGAGCGTCTTGATCTTCGGACGAACGACTTCGGAAATCCAGTTCATCGTTTTTTCCTCTCGTCATGGCCGGGCTTGTCCCGGCCATCCACGTCTTTCCACGCAATCAAAGGCGTGGATGCCCGCAACAAGTGCGGGCATGACGTCTAGTAACCTTCAAGCAGCCGCGCGCTTCGACACCGAGCGCACGCCTTCGCTCAATTCCTTCACCAATGTGGTGACGGCCTCCACGCTTCGCGAGGTCGCGCGGTCCTGATCGTCAAGCGTGCTTTTCAACACGTCGATCAGGGCCGAGCCCACCACGACGCCGTCTGCGCCCTTCGCCACGGCTGCCGCATGGGCACCGCCCTTCACACCGAAGCCGACCACGACCGGCAGCTTCGTGTGATGCTTGATGCGCTCCACCGCCGAGGCGACCTTGCCGAAATCGGGTGTCGCCGCGCCGGTAATACCGGTGATCGAAACGTAATAAACGAACCCGGCCGTATTGGCGAGCACCGCCGGAAGGCGATGATCGTCCGTGGTCGGGGTGGCGAGCCGGATGAAGGCGAGACCGGCCTTCAGCGCCGGCAGACACAATTCGTCATCCTCTTCCGGCGGCAAGTCCACCACGATGAGGCCATCGACGCCGGCTTCCTTAGCGTCAACGAGGAAGCGGTCGACGCCGTAGACATAGATCGGGTTGAAATAGCCCATGAGAATCACGGGCGTATCCTGATCCTCCGCGCGGAAGCGGCGGATGAGATCGAGCGTTTTGACCGTATCCTGCCCCACCTTCAGCGCCCGCAGGCCAGCCGCCTGGATCGCCGGGCCATCGGCCATTGGATCGGTGAAGGGCAGACCGAACTCGACGATATCGGCGCCGGCCTTGGGCAGGCTCTTGAGCAGCTCAAGCGAGGTTTCCGGGTCCGGATCCCCCGCCATCACATAGGTGACAAGAGCGGCGCGGCCTTCCGCACGGCATTGTTCAAAACGGGCTTCGATGCGCTTGGTCATGGGCGGGGTGTTTAGCACGGGTTTTGCGGGATGTGGACAGGGATATCGCATTTACCCATAGCCGCATGTAATGGTGTTTTCGGCCGCATCATGAGGCCTTTAGGGCCGTCTGCCCTTACGCGCGGTTCAGGAGACCGGTTTTTGGCAAGAGCAACCCAGATGACGAGGCTGAAAGCGCCTTATCTTAAACGATTATGGCTGGATCAGAGCCGGATTCTCGATGCTTCGGCTTACCCATTCTGCCTGCCGATCTTTCGGGATGCGGAGTTCGCGATGGAATTCGACTGTCCCGTCACGATCATCGTCGGCGAGAATGGTGTTGGGAAATCGACCATCCTCGAAGGAATCGCCGCCTTGGCCGGGCACGATGAAGCGGGAGGAGCGAAAGGCTACAGGCCGATCGATCACTCGCAGGCGGTCGAGGTCATGGGCGGTCAATTGGCCAAAGCCCTAAGGGCAGGCTGGCTTCCGAAGGTAACTCAAGGTTGGTTCTTCAGGGCCGAGAGCTTCTTTACCGTGTCCCGTTATCTCGATCAGGCTGCAAGGGACGTCGGCGCACTCCCGCCTGATTTTCTATCGCACTCCCACGGGGAGGGGTTTCTTCGCTTCTTCGAGGAGCGCTGCCGCAGCCAGGGCCTCTACATCTTCGACGAGCCTGAATCGGCCCTGTCCCCGGCGCGTCAGGTCGAGTTCCTGAAAATGCTGCGTCGGATGGACGAGTCAGGGATCTGCCAGGTCATCATGGCGACTCACTCGCCAATCCTGATGGCCTATCCGGGCGCGAAGCTGCTGGGTCTCACCAAATATGGGCTGGAGCCGGTCACCCTCGAACAGACGCAGCATTTCCGGCTGCTGCGCGAGTTCTGCCTCGATCCCGAACTCTTCATCGAGATGATGATGGACGAATGAAAAGGGGCTCCGATGAGCCCCTTGTTTTGGTCGTCAGTTTAGACGATCTCCCTCCCCAGGATTTCCGCGATCTGAGGAATATCCTTGTCGCCGCGGCCGCTGATGTTGACCACCATCAGGTGATCCTTCGGCTTCTGCGGAGCGAGCTCCATGACCTTGGCGAGGGCGTGGCTGGGCTCGAGCGCAGGCAGGATGCCTTCGAGACGCGAGCAGAGCTGGAAGGCTTCCAGCGCCTCGTCGTCGGTGGCGGAGATGTAGGTCACGCGGCCCATCTCGTGCAGCCAGGCATGTTCGGGGCCGATGCCGGGATAATCGAGACCGGCGGAAATCGAATGGGCGTCGCTGATCTGCCCATCATCGTTCATGAGCAGGTAGGTGCGGTTGCCGTGCAGCACGCCGGGGCGTCCGCCCGTGAGCGAGGCTGCGTGCAGCTTGTCGAGGCCGTGGCCCGCTGCTTCCACGCCGTAGATCTCCACGTCCTTGTCGTCCAGGAACGGGTGGAACAGGCCGATGGCATTGGAGCCGCCGCCGATGCAGGCGACGAGCGAATCCGGCAGGCGGCCTTCGGCTTCCATCATCTGCGTGCGGGTCTCGTCGCCGATCACGCATTGGAAGTCGCGCACCATGGCGGGATAGGGATGCGGGCCCGCCACCGTACCGATGCAGTAGAAGGTATCGGCGACATTGGTCACCCAGTCGCGCAGGGCCTCGTTCATGGCGTCTTTCAGCGTCTTCGTGCCCGACTGCACGGGCACGACCTTCGCGCCCAGCATGTGCATGCGGAACACGTTGGGCTTCTGCCGCTCCACGTCCACCGCGCCCATATAGACGATGCATTCCAGCCCGAAGCGCGCGCAGAGCGTCGCGGTGGCGACACCGTGCTGGCCCGCGCCGGTCTCGGCGATGATGCGCTTCTTGCCCATGCGGCGGGCGAGAAGGATCTGGCCCAGCACGTTGTTCACCTTGTGCGCGCCGGTGTGGTTCAGCTCTTCGCGCTTGAAGTAGATTTTCGCTCCACCGAGATGTTCGGTCATGCGCTCCGCGAAATAGAGCGGGCTCGGACGGCCGATGTAATGCGTGGAGAAATACGCCATGTCGGCGTGGAAGGCCGGGTCGTTCCTGGCCTCGTTGTAAGCCTTCTCCAGCTCCAGGATGTTCGGCATCAGGGTTTCGGCGACGAACCGGCCGCCGAACTTGCCGAAATGTCCGCGCTCGTCGGGACCGATGCGGTAGGAATTGGGTTGGGCTTGAGCTGACACGGGCTGTCCTGATGTTGAGCATTTCCCGGAAACGCGGCTGCCGGTTTTCCGATAAGGAAATGCGTCCTTCTTCTAATGCTGGGCAGCGAATGCTGTCCGGGCCGCCTTGACGAAGGCTTTGATCCTCGCCGGGTCCTTGAGGCCCGGTCCGCTTTCCACCCCGGACGACACATCGACGGCGAAGGGCCGCGTGACCCTGATCGCCTCCGCCACGTTGTCGGGGTCGAGGCCTCCTGACAACATGAAGGAGAGACGTGGGTCAAGCCCGTTCAGCAGACCCCAATCAAAGGAAACGCCGTTGCCGCCGGGCAAAGCGTCGGGCGTGCGGGGCGGCTTGGCATCAAGCAGGATGGGCTCCGCATCCGTGGAATAGGGTGCGAGCGTCTCCAGATCGCGCTTTTCGGCAATGCCGACAGCCTTCATGACCGGGCGGCGCACCATGGAGCGGATTTCCGCGACGCGCGCCGGGGTTTCGTGTCCATGCAGCTGGATCAGGTCAGGGTTGATGGCTTCGATCGCCTGGGCAACCTCTTCGTCCCCCGGGTCCACCAGAAGAACGACGCGCTGGGCGCGGCCCTTGGCTTGCAGGGAGAGGCGATGGCCGAGATCGAGAGTGACGTGGCGCGGGCTCTTGGCGAACCGTACGAAACCGACCATGTCCGCGCCGGCATCCAGCGCGGCGGCCAAGGTCTCAGGCGTCGAGAGCCCGCAGATTTTGATCAGGTTGTTCATCGCTGCATAATATTACGGTTTGGCCGTCGAACGCCATACCAGGATTGCCGCAGCCAAATCTTCCAATGCCGTACCCACCGACTTGAAGGCGGTGATCGCCTTGTCCGTGCGCTGCGGCGCCTGTCGGCAGAGATCCGTAAGCGTCCCGCGCACATGATTTTGCGCGATGGCACCCGCCTGAAGGGACAGGGCGACATCGCCGCCCTCGCTCCGCGCGGCATCGGTGTCGATATACACTTGAGACCGGGCCAGCGCCTCGTCGTCGGCTTCGCGCATCTTCAGGTTAAAGGCGCCGACGAGATCGAGATGGGCACCCTCCTTCAGCCACGCGCCCTTGACGATGGGCGCGGTCGAGAGCGTCGCACAGGAGACGAGATCGGCATCGCGCACCGCGCTTTCAAGATCGGTGACGGCTTTCACCGGCAATCCTTCCGCGCGAAGCTCGGCGGCAAGGCCTTCCGCCTTCTCGGGCCGGTGGTTCCAGAGTGAAACCTCGCGGATCGGCCTCTGGCTCATATGGGCGCGGATGAGGAAGGGTGCGAGGGAGCCCGATCCCACCATGACCATGCGGCTGGCGTCCTTGCGGGCGAGATAGCGCGCCGCGAGCGCCGATGCGGCAGCCGTGCGCCAGACGGTCAATCGCGTGCCGTCGAGCACGGCCACCGGCTCGCCCGTCTCGCCGTTCATGAGCAGATAGGAGCCGAGTACGCTCGGCAGGTTGTGCCTGCCGTTTTCCGGGAACACGGAAACCACCTTCACGCCCATGAAGCCGCCGGGCGTGGCCGGGCCGGACCAGGCGGGCATCAGCAGGAGCGTGCCGTGAGCGCCGGGACGCTCGACCTCGTGATGGTGGCGCACCGGCGTGACCATGTCGCCGGCAAAAGCCTCCGCCAGCGCATCCACCAGGGCGGGAAAGGTGAGAATCCGATCGATCTCGGCGGATGTGATGACGCGCATGGCGAACGAAGACCTGGAAGACGGAAGACCTGACGGGCCTTTTAGAAGCCCTGAGATGAGGATGGTACGGTAGCGGGCAACGTAGTCGTGGGGCCGCTCTGGGTGCGCAGGCGCTCCGTCTCGTGGCGCAGCTGGTTCGCCTCGCGACGGAACTGGCGGCGGGCCTTGCGGGTCTTGCCCTGCGCCAGCCAGCTCGCCGTGCCGCCGATGAGCACGCCGATCATGACGGCTAAAAAGATCACGGCGAAGAGCGGCAACTGCGCCGCGAATTCGGGGGCTGCCTGCGAGAACGGATCGAGCGACAGGGTCACCGGCCCACGATTCGCCACGGCCAGCAGCACGACCAGAATCGCGATGGGAAGAAGAATGAGCGCCTTCAGAAAACGAATCACGAGCACCTCTTGAAGCTTACTGCGCAGCGGCGGCCTTCAGCACCTTCGATGGCGACGTGTTGAGCCGCTGACGCATTTCCTTGCCCGTCTTGAACACGGGCACGACCTTTTCGGAGATGGAAACGGATTCGCCCGTGCGCGGGTTGCGGCCCGTGCGGGCATCACGCTTCTTCACCGAGAACGCGCCGAAGCCGCGCAGCTCTACCCGGTCGCCGCGGGACAGCGCATCGGCGATGGTGTCGAGAATCGCGTTCACGATCTTCTCCACGTCGCGTTGGTACAAATGCGGGTTCTGCTCAGCGATCTTGAGCACCAGTTCGGACTTGATCATGGAAAGGCTATATCTTTGACGTTGCTTTATTTTTCGGAAGGGTGCCAGACAGCCAGGAGGCCGTCAAGCCGGGTCACTTCCGCATGGGCATCAGCCCTGCGGAGAGCCTCGGCCGCGCTCTGGAACCCCAGGAGATCGACCATTGTCGCCGTCGCGGCGAAGACCGAGAAATCCCGGTCGGACCGCGGCTTCCAATCGCGAATCGGAAGGTCCTTGGAAACGCCCTTTTGCTGCTCCAGCCAGGCGACCGCATCGCGCTCGCCGCCGAGCTTGTCCACGAGCTTCATGGGTACGCCCTGACGGCCGCTGAACACCTGGCCCGTGGAGGCGGCGGCAAGCTCGTTTTCATTCAGGCGGCGGCGCTCGCGCACCAGGGTCTTGAACCAGTCATAGGTATCGCCGACCACGGCCTGCATGGCCGCGCGCGCTTCGGGACTCGTGGGCTTGAAGGGGCTCGGCTCCGCCTTGAGCGGCGAGGACTTCACCTCCTCCATCTTCACGCCGACCGTGTTCATCAGGCCCGAGAGATCGGGATACTGAAACAGCACGCCGATGGAGCCGACGAGCGAAGTCTCGCGTGCCACGATGTAATCGGAAGCGATGGCCGTGATGTAGCCGCCGGATGCCGCGGTGCCGTCCACGAAGGTGACGACCGGCTTCTTCTCGGCGAGCTTGCGGATGTTGCGGAAAAGCTCCTCGGAGCCTGTGGTGGTGCCGCCGGGACTGTTGACGGAGATAATGACGCCGGAGACGGAATGCGACTCGCCCACCCGCTCCATGAGATCCGCGAGGCGCTGATTGCCGGTGATCACGCCACTGACGGAAATGCGGGCGATCTGGCTCTGCACGGAGCCGTAGCCCAGCCGGTCTGCGGAGGCGTAACCGATGGCCGCCACGGCGGCGATCAGGCCGGAGAACCCCGCGATGCGCCAGAAGGACAACTTGCGGCGCAGACGGCGGCGGTCGGCGATGGCTTCTGCATCGATGGACATCGTTCGTCTCTAACTCGCTTCACAGGACTTGAGGAGGCAGCACCCTAGAGTGCTTTGTCCTTCCATGGAATTCCAAACTGCTCATTTTTTGCAAATGCTTGGCTGCAAAGGCAGATAGGGCGGCCAGACAGTGAGCCAACAAAAAACCCGCACGATTTCTCGCGCGGGTTCTCCAAACAAAAAATCCCCGGGCCGTAGCCCGGGGATCCATCGATTCTCACATGCGAGAGCCGAATTACTTCTTGCCGGCCTTGTTGAGGGCGGCGCCCAGGATGTCGCCGAGCGACGCACCCGAATCGGCCGAGCCGTACTGAGCCATGGCTTCCTTCTCCTCAGCGACCTCGAGGGCCTTGATGGAGACGGTGACGCGGCGAGCCTTGCGGTCGAACTGCGTGACGCGGGCATCGAGCTTCTCGCCGGCGGCGAAGCGCTCGGGGCGCTGGTCGGCGCGGTCACGAGCAAGCTCGTTGCGCTTGATGAAGGAGGTCAGGTCGGAATCGACCAGCTTCACTTCCAGGCCGCCATCCTTCACCTCGAGAACCTCGCAGGTGACGATCTGGCCCTTCTTCAGCTCGCCAGCCTCGGCGAAGGGGTCGCCAGCCAGCTGCTTGATGCCGAGCGAGATGCGCTCCTTCTCGACGTCCACGTCGAGAACCTGAGCGCGAACCATGTCGCCCTTCTTGAAGTCGTCGATGACCTGCTCGCCCGGACGGTTCCAGTCGAGGTCCGAAAGGTGGACCATGCCGTCGACGTCGTTCTCGAGGCCGATGAACAGACCGAACTCAGTCTTGTTCTTCACCTCGCCCTCGACCTCGCTGCCGACAGGGTGCTTCTCGGCGAAGGCCTCCCACGGGTTCTGGAGCGTCTGCTTCAGGCCCAGCGAGATGCGGCGCTTCACCTGATCGACCTCGAGGATCACGACCTCAACCTCTTGCGAGGTGGAGATGATCTTGCCCGGATGGACGTTCTTCTTCGTCCAGGACATCTCGGAGACGTGGATCAGGCCTTCGATGCCCGGCTCGAGCTCAACGAACGCACCGTAATCGGTGATGTTCGTGACGCGGCCCTTGAGCTTCGCCTGGACCGGGTAGCGGGCGGCGATGCCTTCCCACGGATCGGCCAGGAGCTGCTTGATGCCGAGCGAGATACGGTGSGTCTCGTGGTTGATCTTGATGATCTTCACCTTCACCGTCTGGCCGATGGTTACGACCTCGGACGGATGGTTCACGCGGCGCCATGCCATGTCGGTGACGTGCAGCAGGCCGTCGATGCCGCCGAGATCAACGAACGCACCGTACTCGGTGATGTTCTTGACCACGCCGTCGATGACCTGACCCTCTTCGAGGTTGGCCACGAGCTCGGAGCGCTGCTCGGCGCGGCTCTCTTCGAGAACCGTGCGGCGCGACACGACGATGTTGCCGCGGCGGCGATCCATCTTGAGGATCTGGAACGGCTGAGCCACGCCCATGAGCGGGGTGACGTCGCGAACCGGGCGGATATCGACCTGCGAGCGGGGCAGGAACGCCACGGCGCCGTCGAGGTCGACCGTGTAGCCGCCCTTCACCTGGTTGAAGATGGTGCCGTTGACACGCTCCTGGGCCTCGAAGGCCTTCTCGAGCTTCACCCACGACTCTTCGCGGCGGGCCTTGTCACGGGAGATAACGGCTTCGCCCAGCGCATTCTCGATGCGCTCGACATAAACCTCGACCTCATCGCCGACATTGACGGTCTGGTCGCGGTTGGGGCCGGCAAATTCTTTAAGAGCGACGCGACCTTCGGTCTTGGCGCCGATATCAATGACCGCGACATCCTTCTCGATGGCGACCACTTTACCCTTGACGACCGAACCTTCGCTGATTTCGTTCGTACGGAAGGATTCTTCGAGCAGAGCAGCAAAATCTTCACGGCTCGGCTGCTGGAAAGCTGCAGACATAGGTTCTCCTGAATGGCCCTTGATTAAAGGGGCAACGCCGGCGGCTCGTGTGAACGGGCCGTTTCCAGCCGCCGCTGCCAGGAACGCCCCTTTAGGGCCATGTCCCGGGCATGCCGCTCTCAAGAGCGGGCCGGCGTATCATCGACGGATGGAAACGCTTTATCTTCAAGACCTTACCGGAACGCCGCCGAGGCGCGTAAGCCGCACCCTCATGGGGAGAAAACCGCCAATGCCTGTCGGATGGGCGTTCCTTTATCCCAAATAGCCTTGGATCACAAGGCTTTCAAGGATTTGGGCTGGTCGGCAAGCAAAATACCCCGCTGCCGAGGCAGCGGGGTATGACGCAGAACATCTTTGGTGAGCGGTCTCAATCCTCTTTGATGAGGCTGTGCTCGCGGGTGTCCTTCATGCGCAGATACACTACGAGGGACAGGGCAATCATAATCGTCACGTAGACGAAGAAGCCATATTCGACGCCCGCCTGCTTGAACCAGAGCGCCACATATTCCGCCGTTCCGCCGAACACCGTGTTGGCGATGGCGTAGGGCAGCGCGACACCGAGCGCGCGGATATGGGCCGGGAACATCTCCGCCTTCACCACGGCGTTGATGGAGGTGTAGCCGGTCACGATCACCAGCGCGCCCATCACCAGCGCGAAGGCCATGTAGGGACTGGTGGTGCCGGCAAGCGTCGAGAAGATCAGGTAGGTGAACAGCACGCCGAGCACGCCGAAGCCCACCATCAGGGGCTTGCGGCCGATGCGGTCGGAGAGCGCACCCGCCGCCGGCTGCAGCAGCATGAACACGAAGAGCGCCGCCGCCGTGATCTGGCTCGCGGATTCACGCGAAAAGCCCGAGGTGTTGACCAGGAACTTCTGCAGGTAGGTGGTGTAGGCATAGAAGGCGAGCGTGCCGCCGGCGGTCAGCGCGATGACGGTGAAGRCCTCGCGGGGATACTTCGTGAAGAGCAAGAGACCGCTGGAGCGCGGAGCCTTCGCGTCCTTGATCTGGGTGCCTTGCGCGTTCTTGTAGGATTCCGTCTCGGCAAGGCCACGACGGAGATAGAACACGATCACCGCAAGCACGCCGCCGATGGCGAAGGGAATGCGCCAGCCCCAGGCTTCGAGATCCGCCTCCGGCAGGATCTGCTGCAGCACCAGCAGCACGGCGAGTGCGAGCAGCTGGCCTGAAATGAGCGTGACATATTGGAAGCTGGAGAAGAAGCCGCGGCGGCTCTTGCCCGCCATCTCGCTTAAGTAAGTGGCGCTGGCGCCGTATTCGCCGCCGACGCTGATGCCTTGGAGCAGGCGCGCGAAAACCAGGATGACGGGAGCAAGCGTCCCGATGCTCTCATAGCCCGGCGTCACCGCGATCATGAGGGAGCCGAGGCACATGAGCGTGACGGACAAGGTCAGGCCCGCCTTGCGGCCCTTGCGGTCGGCATAGATGCCCATGATCCACGCGCCGATGGGGCGCATGAGGAAGCCCACCGCGAACACGGCGGCGGCGTTCAGGAGCTGGGCGGTCTGGTCGCCCTTGGGAAAGAAGACCGGAGCAAAGTAAAGCGTGAAGGCCGAATAGACGTACCAGTCGTACCACTCGACCAGGTTGCCGGCCGACCCGCCGAGGATCGATTTGAGACGGGTCTTGCGATCGACAACGCTGTTCTTCATCAACATCATGCAGCTTGAATCCAATATGACAGGCACCCCGCGCGTTGGCGCGCAGGGTTGGGGAAAAGCAAATTGTTTCTGGAAGGTGTGCGGCAGCGTTTGATGTCCCGCTGCCCGCTTTCGTGATTTGGCCCGGGACATAGACCCAGCCTGACGCTAGGTCAAACCGGCCAGTCCGAGCGCCGGGCCTGGGCGACCGCCCAATCGAGGGCCTGTTCGAGCCGGTCATTGCCCCAGAACAGCTCCCCATCCTCCGCGATGAAGGTGGGGGAACCGAAGAGGCCACGGGCCTTCGCATCCTCTCCTATGCGCCTGAGGCAGGTCTTGTTGGTTTCGTCCTGAGCCTCCGCCAGCACCGTCTCGGCATCGAGCCCGAGCCCGGTCAGGATGTCGCTCAGGACCCCCGGATCGGAGATGTCGCGGCCCTCGCCGAACTCCGCCGTATAGACCGCCTTGGTGAAGACTGGCGTCCAGCCGGTCTCCGTGCCGAGAAGGGCGATGCGGGCGGCGAGCAGGCTGTTTTGCGGAAAAGTCTTCGGCCGGTAGAACGGAAATCCCAGGCGCGCGGCCTCGCGCTCCATGTCCCGCCACATGTAGCGGCCCTTGTCGGGAAAGATGTTGAACGGCGAGGATTCCCACCCTTGCGCCTTGAAGAGAGGGCCTAGAAGGAACGGCCGCCACAGCAGGCTCACCCCCGCCTCCTCCGCCGCTTTCTCGATGCGCATGGCGGCCAGATAAGAATAGGTGGAGGCGAAATCGTACCAGAATTCGAAAATCGGCTTACGGATCATGGCTTACTCACTGGGCCGGATCCGCTGGAGCGGCGCATGACCGAAACGGCCAATCCGGATACATTCGACCTAGACCATTCCGTCACGTTCTGGCAGCCCTTGCTTTTCCGGGCAGGAATGCAGCAAAAGCATACCATTCCCAAGGCTTTGCCGGTTTCGCCCGGCGGATGCTCCGGCCACGATACGGATCGCAGGTCCAAAAGTCCCTTCCCCTTTCGGGTTCGATGTTCTAAGTCGCGGGCACCCTTATCAATGGAACCTTTGCTATGGCTGAGAAGCGCGTGAACAAGGTCGTGCTCGCCTATTCCGGCGGCCTCGACACCTCCATCATCCTCAAGTGGCTGCAGACCACCTATGGCTGCGAGGTGGTGACGTTTACCGCCGATCTCGGCCAGGGCGAGGAGCTGGAGCCCGCCCGCAAGAAGGCCGAGCTGCTGGGCATCAAGCCGGAAAACATCTTCATCGAGGACCTGCGCGACGAGTTCGTGCGCGATTACGTGTTCCCGATGTTCCGCGCCAACGCCCAATACGAGGGCCTGTATCTACTGGGCACCTCCATCGCCCGTCCGCTGATCGCCAAGAAGCAAATCGAGATCGCCGAGAAGGTCGGCGCCGACGCCGTGTCCCACGGCGCCACCGGCAAGGGCAACGACCAGGTGCGCTTCGAGCTCGGCTACTATGCCCTGAAGCCGGACGTGACCGTGATCGCCCCCTGGCGCGAGTGGGACCTGCGCTCCCGCGAGCAGCTCATCGCGTTTGCTGAAGCCAACCAGATTCCGATCGCCAAGGACAAGCGCGGCGAGGCTCCGTTCTCCGTCGACGCCAACCTCCTGCACGCCTCCTCCGAGGGCAAGGTGCTGGAAGATCCGGCCATCGACGTGCCGGATTACGTCTATTCGCGCACCAACGATCCGGAATCCGCGCCCGACACGCCGACCGTGATCAAGATCGAGTTCCTCAAGGGCGATCCGGTCGCCATCGACGGCAAGAAGATGGGCCCGGCCGACCTGCTGGCGAAGCTCAACGAGCTCGGCAAGATCAACGGCATCGGCCGTCTCGACCTCGTCGAGAACCGCTTCGTCGGCATGAAGAGCCGCGGCATGTACGAGACGCCCGGCGGCACGATCCTTCACCTCGCCCATCGCGGCATCGAGTCGATCACGCTCGACCGTGGTGCCGCGCACCTGAAGGATGAGCTGATGCCGAAATATGCCGAGCTCATCTATAACGGCTTCTGGTTCTCGCCGGAGCGCGAGATGCTCCAGGTTCTCATCGACAAGAGTCAGGAATTCGTCACCGGCGAAGTGACGCTGAAGCTCTACAAGGGCGGTGTCCACATCATCGGCCGTCAGAGCCCCTATTCGCTCTACGACCAGGACCTCGTGACCTTCGAGGAAGGCGCCGTCGCCTACGACCACCGCGACGCCGCAGGCTTCATCAAGCTCAACGCGCTGCGCCTGCGCACGCTCGCCCAGCGCAAGAAGAAGCTGGGGCTGTAAGACTGAAAGACTGAAGGCAATAACCGTGAAATGGCTGGGCTCGTCCCAGCCATTTTCGTCTATGGCGTGGCGGCGACCGTACGTTCCGATCTCTGCGAGGCGCCAAATCGCTTAGTTGAGCCTTTTCAAAATGCCAAGATACGATAAAGTATAACATTATATCGTTAGAAATATCCTTCCTGGAGTTTGACTATGGCAGTCCCCTTCCATCTCGGAGACGAGCAGATCGTCAGTAGCCCTTTAACCGGCTGGGAAGAGCAAAACTCCACGATCACCCTCCTGAAGGATGGAGGCTGGCTGGTTACGTGGGACGCTTCGAATTTCGATGATCGGATATCGAGCATCTGCCAACAACGCTACGATGCGAATGGCAATCCCGTCGGTTCCAAGAGCACCATTTTCACCTCGGTTGCCGAATACAGCCAAAACGTCAATGTTGTGCTTCTGGCAGATGGCGGCTGGCTGGTCACATGGGACATGTTTGATGGTGGCACCGACCTGAACGTTCACCAACAGCGCTACAATGCAGATGGCTCCATCCATACCGCCAACGGGCGCGTCAACAGGACGGCGACCAAGGATCAGTATAGCTCGCATGTGACCGTTTTGAAGGATGGAGGATGGCTGGTTACATGGACGGGATCTGAGGCAAGCGGGTACCTCTACGACATTTACCAGCAACGGTTCGACGCCACAGGAGCAGCGATTGGAGCTCCTGATGAACGCGTCAACATCAGCACGAGCGCAATGGAAATAAACCCAAGCACGACTGCGTTAGCGGATGGTGGTTGGATCGTAACATGGGATGATCACCACGATGTGCGCCAACAGCGGTACAATGCCGATGGCACCCGCAATGGCACGGCAGTGGTCGTCAGCGCCATAGGGGGCAATAATGACACCAAAGCATCCGTCATAGCGCTGAAGGACGGTGGTTGGCTTGTCGTTTGGATGTCCGGTGTTTCCGGCGGAGGCGCAACTCTTTACCAGCAGCGCTACGACCGAGACGGGCTTCCCGAGGGAGAGGCAGCACGCGTCAACGCCTCCATGTCCGCTATCGATGACCCAGAGGCATTGACCGTGAAAGCCATGTCCGATGGCGGCTGGCTGGTCGTATGGCAGGCGGGCCCAAGCTGGGGACCGCTTTACCAGCAGCGCTATGACCGTGACGGCCAGGCAATGTTCACCAATGCGGAGAACGCGCCGGTCGATCAATTGGTCAGCTCTACTCATATTTTCGGTTCAGGAGCCCCGAGTGTCGCGGAGCTGCCCGATGGCAGTTGGGTGATCACATGGGCGAATGGCGGTGAGAGCAATGGCGCTGTCCGTCAGCGGCGGTTCGAGCTCAACTTTGCGCCCGACGCCCTGTCTCTGGAAGGTCAGGAGACAAAGGAAGACGCCGTCTCAGGCACGATCATCGGCACGTTGAAGCCGAATGACGGCAACAATGGAGATGTCTTCACCTATACCTTGCTCGATGATCCCGAAGGACGCTTCGAAATCAAGGACGGCAAGCTGCTGCTCAAGGACCCTGGAAAGATCGATCACGAGAAGGCGACCTCACATCAGATCCGCGTCAAGGTCAGCGACAAGGCAGGTGCCTCGTTTACGGAAACCTTCATCATTCAGGTCAAGGACACTCCCGACGAAGTCTCCTTGAGCGGCAACGAGGTACGGGAGAATGCCGCGAAGGGCACCGTGGTCGGCAAGCTTCTCATTGCGGACCGGCCGGAAGGCAGCGTGACTTACGAAGTGCTGGACGGAGTCGGCACGATCTTCGAAGTAGTGGACGGCCAACTCGTGGTGAAGGATGGCACCGCACTCGATTATGAGACGGGAGCCTTGCGCCAGATCCGTATCAAGGTGACGGACGGGGCGGGAGAGACGCATATCGAGACCCTGAAGATCAAACTTCTGGACGTGCCCGAATACATATCCCTGACAGGCCAAGCAGTAGCTGAAAATGCCCTTGCAGGAACGGTCGTCGGCACCCTCAAATCCGATCAGGACGCCGCCCAGCCCCTGCAATACCGTCTCCTGGACGACGCAGGCGGGCGCTTTGCCATTGTCGACGACAGGCTTGTGGTGAAGGACGGCGGCAAGCTCGATTATGAAGCTGCAACCTCGCACCAGATCAAGGTGCAGGTCACGGATTGGGCAGGTGCCACACACGAGACGATGCTTACTGTTCTTCTGCAAGATGGACTCGACATCCTGCGCGGCACCAAGGGCAAGGACGCACTGATCGGCACAGTAGGTAGCGATCGCATCTATGGCGAGCTGGGCAACGATACGCTGACCGGGAAGGCCGGTCAGGATGTATTCGTTTTCGGCACAAAGCTCGATAAGAAGAAAAATCTCGACGGGATCGCCGACTTCAATGTCGTGGACGACACGATCTGGCTAGACAATGCGGTGTTCAAGAAGCTCGGCAAGGGAACTGAGCTGAACCCCGGCAAGCTCAACAAGAAGTTCTTCACCATTGGCGACAAGGCCAAGGACAAGGACGACTACCTCATCTACAACAAGAAGAATGGCACCTTGTCCTACGATCAGGATGGCTTCGGTGAGAAGGCGGCTGTCGAGTTTGCCAAATTGTCGAAGAACCTGAAGCTTACGGTGGCTGATTTCTTCATCATATGAGATGATCATGCTCTCCTCGGTTCAAAGCTGTTCACTTGTTGCTTCTGGCAACAATACGGGCTTGGCTATGTCTGGATCGGGTCGATCCACCGAGGGGGCTCTCGCGAGGCGTCGTGATTGTTCGAGCAGGCCCGTCCCGTGCCGGAGATGGCGCAGCCTGCGGTGACGTGGGAGACTATCCCGGCCTAATCCGCAACACGCTTGCCTCGCGTGACACCCGTTCTATTCTGAATGGATTCTCCCACGTCATTCCGATTGACGAGGCCAGCTATGGCCCAGCCTAAGCCGGACGATCTGACCATTCGCGTCATGACGCGCGAGGATCTCGCTAGGGCTGTTGATTGGGCGGCGGCCGAGGGCTGGAATCCGGGGCTTGGGGATGCGGAGTGTTTTCACGCGGCCGATCCGACGGGCTTCCTGATGGGGTTTACGGGTGAAGAGCCTGTCGCTGCGATCTCGGTGGTGCGCTATGCCGACACGTTCGGCTTTCTCGGTCTCTATATCGTGCGCCTGGACCGGCGTGGACGCGGTTTCGGCTACCGGCTCTGGCAGGCCGGGATGGAGCATCTGAAAGGCCGCGTCGTGGGTCTCGACGGGGTCGTTGCGCAGCAGGCAAATTATGCGCGCTCCGGCTTCGTGTTGGCGCATCGCAATGTGCGCTTCGGCGGCACGCCGCAGATCGATGAGCCGGAGGACACACGTCTGCGGCCGGTGGGGCCGGCCCTTGTCGCGGACATTCTTAGCTTTGACCGGCCGTTCTTCCCCGCCTCGCGTGAAACCTTTCTGCGCTGCTGGCTCAGGCCCGATGCGCGCGAGGCTGTGGCCTTCGTGGAGGACGGTGCGGTCAGGGGCTATGGCGTCATGCGGGCCTGCCGGAGCGGCTTCAAGATCGGGCCGCTCTTTGCCGATAGCGAAGATGAAGCCGATCTTCTGTTTCAGGCGCTAGCCGCGAAGGCCAAGGGTGCTCCGGTCTTTCTCGATCTGCCAGAGCCGAACGAGAGCGCTATCCGGCTCGCCACCCGCTACGGCCTGTCGCCGGTCTTCGAGACGGCCCGCATGTATCGCGGTCAAGCACCCATTCTGCCTTTGTCACGCACCTACGGCATCACGACTTTCGAACTTGGATAAACAGCCTGGACGTCCTGTGTCGTTTTGACAGCCTCCCGGATTACCTCCATGGCCAAGCTTGCTAAGCGGCACCTCTCCGTTCATGGAGGGTGCGGAAGTTTCGCACCCTGTGGAGGTTGCTGTCTTGCCGTCGAAATCGTCGCTGAGCGTTTCCCTCACCCCCGAGTTGGTTGAGTTCATCGAAGGCAAGGTCACCACGGGTCACTACGGCACCGCGAGTGAGGTGATGCGTGCGGCTTTGCGCGCCTTGGACTGGGTTTACACGCGGGATCTCGCAGCATCGCGCTCACCATCCTCGGACCTGAGCTTTCTCGACGACGGTGGCGAGATGGGCGAGCGCATCCGTGCCTATGATTGGTCAGCTTCACCACTGGGCCGTCCCGAAACATGGCCTCAGACTCTGCGCACCCTCGTCGCGGTCATGCTGGGTTCCCAGCAGCCCATGTTCATCGCATGGGGGCCTGAACGCATCATGCTCTACAACAACGGCTATGCTCCGATGTGCGGCCAGCGCCATCCGGCAGCCCTGGGCAAGTCCTTCGCGGATGTCTGGTACGACATTCTGGATACGGTCGGCCCCATTCTCGACAAGGCCTATGCGGGCGAATCCACCCAGATGGACGACATCACCTATGTGATGCATCGCAACGGCTACCCGGAAGAAACCCATTTCGCCTTCAGTTACACGCCGGTGCGGGACGAGGCCGGCCAGGTGTCGGGCATGTTCTGCGCCTGCAATGAGACCACGCAGCAGGTGCTTGCGCAGCGGGCCCTGGCGCGGACGCAGGAGCGCCTGTCGTTCGCGCTCGCCGCATCCGGCATGATCGGAACCTGGGACTGGCACATCCAGACGGACACGTTTTATTCCGATGCGCGGTTCGCAGGCCTGTTCTCCGTCGATCCCGACAAGGGAGAAACGGGCGCGCCGCTCTCTGAATATCTCGCCGGCATTCACCCCGATGACGTCAGCCGGATCAAGGAGGAGATCAGCCACGCCATCGCGACCGGCGAGAAATACACCCAGCAGTACCGCCTTCTGCGCAAGGACGGCACGATCCGTTGGGTCGAGGCACAGGGCCAGTGTCTTTATGACATCGACGGCAAGCCTCTGCGGTTTCCGGGCGCGGTCGTCGACATCACCCAAGCCAAGCAGGCCGATCTGGCGATCCGCGAAAGCGAAGCGCGCTTCCGCAACCTCGCCGACAATGCGCCGGTCATGATCTGGGTGACAGACCCCGATGCCACCTGCATCTATCTGTCTCGCTCCTGGTACGAGTTTACGGGACAGAACCCGGAGACGGCCCTAGGGCTCGGCTGGCTCGATGCCGTCCATCCGGACGATCGGACATGGTCCGGGGATGTGTTCCTCTCGGCCAACGCGAAGCAGGAGGCGTTTCAGCTCGAATATCGGCTGCGCCGGCATGACGGAACCTATTGCTGGTCCATCGACGCCGCCGCTCCCCGCTTCAACGAAGACGGCGCCTTTCTCGGTTATGTCGGTTCGGTGATCGACATCACGCACCGCAAGGCGGCTGAGCAGTTCCAGAACCTGCTTCTGAACGAGCTCAACCACCGGGTCAAAAACCTGTTCTCCATCATCGGCGGCCTTGTGGCCATGGGCGCCCGCTCGGCCCGCAGCCCGCAGGAGCTCGCCCAGACACTCGAAGGGCAGATCAGCGCTATGGCGCGCGCCAACGACCTGATCCTTCCCGACCGGGGGAACAGCGACCAGGGCCTGACGGGCACGACCTTGACTGATCTGCTGCAGGCCGTTCTCAAACCCTACCTCGAAGAGGGCAAGGCAACCTCGAACATCGTTCTCGACGGCCCCATCGTGCCCATCGGCGAGAGCGCCGTGACGAGCCTGGCCCTGGTGTTCCACGAATCCGCGGCCAATGCCGCGAAGTATGGGGCCCTCTCGGAAGTGGATGGCCATATCGGGATCACATGGGCTCTCGGTAACGGCAATCTGGAGATCCGATGGGAGGAGACGGGTGGTCCTGCCATTGCCGAGCCTCCCAAGCGGCGCGGTTTCGGTAGCCGGCTTGTGGAGCGGAGCATCCGAAACCAGTTCCACGGAAGCATAGACTACCAGTGGCGGCACGAAGGCCTTGTCATGCATATGGCGGTCCCGCTGGAGCACTTGGTCCGCTAGATCAGCAGAAGAGATCGCCTGCCCTATTGCCGCCGCTCTATTATCATTATATTGCAGCGCATCAGAATTTTCGCCCGGTACGAGCCAGGGGCGCGGCCAAGCTTGCCGCGTACCGGGCTGCTTTGCTTTGAAAGACCCCCTATGAAACTACGCAATATCGCCATCATCGCCCACGTCGACCACGGCAAGACCACCCTCGTCGACAAGCTCCTCCAGCAATCCGGCAGCTTCCGTGAGAACCAGCGCGTGGAAGAGCGCGCCATGGATTCGAACGATCTCGAGAAGGAGCGCGGCATCACCATCCTGGCCAAGGCGACCTCCGTCGTCTGGAAGGACACCCGCATCAACATCGTCGATACCCCCGGCCACGCCGATTTCGGCGGCGAGGTGGAGCGTATCCTGAGCATGGTGGACGGCGCGATCGTTCTGGTGGACGCGGCCGAAGGCCCGATGCCGCAGACCAAGTTCGTGGTGTCCAAGGCCCTCAAGATCGGCCTGCGCCCCATCGTCGCCATCAACAAGATCGACCGTCCCGATGGCCGCCATGTGGAAGTCGTCAACGAGGTGTTCGACCTGTTTGCGGCGCTCGACGCCACCGACGAGCAGCTCGACTTCCCAATCCTCTACGGTTCGGGCCGCAACGGCTGGATGGCCAGGGCGCCGGAAGGCCCGAGCGATGAGGGCCTTGGCCCCTTGTTCGACCTCGTGCTCGAGCACGTTCCCCCGGCCAAGACCGAGGAAGGCCCGTTCCGCATGCTCGGCACGCTGCTGGAAGCCAACCCCTTCCTGGGCCGCATCGTCACGGGCCGCATCAGCTCCGGCACCGTGAAGCCGAACCAGTCGATCAAGGTGCTCGACCGCGAGGGCAAGGTGGTCGAGACCGGCCGCGTGTCCAAGATCCTGGCCTTCCGTGGCCTTGAGCGCCAGCCCATCGACATCGGCGAGGCGGGCGACATCGTCTCCATCGCGGGCCTCGTGAAGGGCTCGGTGGCAGACACCTTCTGCGCGCCCGAGAACGACATTCCGATCCAGGCGCAGCCCATCGATCCGCCGACCGTGACCATGTCGTTCATCGTCAACGACTCGCCGCTCGCGGGCACCGAGGGCGACAAGGTCACGAGCCGCATGATCCGCGACCGCCTGTTCAAGGAAGCGGAAGGCAACGTGACGCTTAAGATCGAGGAGGCCACTGACAAGGACTCGTTCTACGTCTCGGGCCGTGGCGAATTGCAGCTCGCGATCCTCATCGAGACCATGCGCCGCGAGGGCTTCGAACTCGCCGTGTCGCGTCCCCGCGTGGTGTTCGAGAAGGACGAGGCCGGCCAGCTCCTCGAGCCCATCGAGGAGGTCGTGATCGACGTGGACGAGGAGCATTCCGGCGTCGTCGTGCAGAAGATGTCCGAGCGCCGCGCCGACATGGTCGAGATGAAGCCGTCGGGCGGCAACCGCCAGCGCCTCGTGTTCTACGCTCCCACCCGCGGCCTCATCGGCTACCAGGGCGAGCTGATGACCGACACCCGCGGCACGGCGATCATGAACCGCCTGTTCCATGCCTACGAGCCCTACAAGGGCGAGATCGCCGGCCGCCGCAACGGCGTGCTGATCTCGAACGACTCGGGCGAGGCCGTGGCCTACGCGCTGTGGAATCTGGAAGATCGTGGCCCGATGATGATCGAGCCCGGCTGGAAGGTCTATCAGGGCATGATCATCGGCGAGCACAACCGCGAGAACGACCTCGAGGTGAACGTGCTGAAGGGCAAGAAGCTCACCAACATCCGTACGACCTCCAAGGACGAGGCGGTGCGCCTGACGCCGCCGATCCGCATGACGCTGGAGAAGTCGCTCGCTTGGATCCAGGACGACGAGCTCGTGGAAGTGACGCCGAAGTCGATCCGCATCCGCAAGGCGGTCCTCGATCCGAACGACCGCAAGCGCGCCGAGCGCTCGAAGGAAGCGCTGAGCGCATAAAGGCTCGCGATCAACGACAACCGAAAGGCCGCCTCGAAAGGGCGGCCTTTTTCGTGCGCACGTCGTCCTCTATAAGCGTGGCCGCAACGAACATACGGATGCGTCATGCTGAAGATCCACGGCTATGCGGGTTCCATCAATGTCCGGAAAGTGCTCTGGACCTGCGTGGAGCTGGATCTTCCTTTCGAGCGCATCGATTGGGGCGGAACGCGACCCGTGACGAATCCTGATTTCCGGAAGCTCAACCCCGTCGGCATGATTCCTGTGTTGGAGGATGCGGGCCAAGTCTTCTGGGAATCGAACAGCATCGTCCGCTACCTCGCAGCCCGCGAAGGACGCCATGATCTGCTGCCTCATGCGCCGGCTGATCGTGCCCATGTCGAGAAATGGATGGACTGGCAGGTTTCCGACTTCAACAACACTTGGCGCTATGTTTTCCAGGCGACCGTGCGTAAGAACCCTAGTTTCCAGGACGAGGCGCAGATCACATCGTCCTGGGACAGGTTCTGCTCTGCCGTTCGCGTGATCGATCAGGAACTGGCGCGCACGGACGCCTACATCGCCGGGCCGCATTTCACCTGCGCCGACATCGTCATCGGCCTGTCGATCCATCGCTGGAAAAGCATTCCGCTGGAGAGGCCCGAACTGCCGCAGATCAATCGCTATTACGAACGCCTCTGCGAGCGCGAAGGGTTTCGGCTGTACGGACGCGATGGTGGTGTGTGAAAAGAGAGGCCACCCTTTCGAGGCGGCCTTTTTCGTTTCTCTGGAAACGTGTCACACCCATTCCGACAGGGCTGGTGACGTGGAAATCTATCCCTCAGCCTTGTCGCTCTGACCCTTCTTCGCACCCTCGCCCATCGGATTGGTGGAATCCTCGCCGGAAGCCTCAGGGTTCTCGCGTCCCTGCGGTGTCAGGCGCGGCGCATCGATATCCTTGTCGGTCGCTTGGTTGGATTTCTTGTCGGAAGTCATGAACCTGTCCTTCACATGATGAAGCATTGCGGCTCAGCCGCTGGATGAATCCGCTTCGCCGCCCTGTTTGTTGTCGGGAAGCGCACCGGTGCCGGGGGTGGAATCGGGATTGGTCAGCTTGGGGTCCGCATGCGGTCCGGCAGGATGCATGCCGGAGGGCGAAGACTTGTCGCCTGCCGGCTTACCAGAGTCGGAAGGCTTGTTGTCTTGCTTCGCATCGTCGGTGTGGTTGCCATAACCTGCATTGCCCATGACGTTCTCCTCTCACTTCTTATCTTTGCCGGTCACCGCAGTAGCGCGTTCGATGGCTTCCGCCGTCGCATCCTTGTCGTCAGGTGATAGGCTTGCATCGCTTAAATGCTTTGTGGTCTCGGGCGTTTCGGCGGCGGTGAGCTCGTCATGGCCATCTTCGCCCGCTTTGCTGGTCTGGCCCGTCTGGCCCTGACGGAAATTGTAGGCCTCGCCGCCAGGTTCGCTCCACACGCGGCGCATGGTGGCATTGCCTTCGGGGCCGCCGTCGCGGTTCGAATCGATGGGGCTGTCGATGCCGCCGCGCTGCTCATTGCGGATCTGGTCCGCCGATTGGTCTTTCAATGAATGTGGGGCTTTGCGCTCAGCCATGATGAACTCCTTGAAACATGAAACAGATGTCGTTGCTTGCAAGGAGAACCCGAGCCTGTCGGGGAAGTTCTGGCTACGCTTGACCATGGCGCAAACAAAAAGGGCGGCTCGTGAGCCGCCCTCGCAGGATCGATGAAAAGGCTCTCAAAGCCCTTCGAAAAGGGCCGTCGAGAGATAGCGCTCGGCGAAGGATGGCGCGACGGTGACGATGCGCTTGCCTTTGAATTCGGGACGGGATGCGAGTTCGAGCGCGGCCGCCACATTGGCGCCCGTGGAGATGCCGCCCGGAATGCCTTCGAGCTTTGCGAGCCTGCGCGAGATATCGAAAGCCGTCTGGTTGCCGATGGTGATGACACCATCGATCAGCGAGCGGTCGAGAACATCCGGCACGAAGCCCGCGCCGATGCCCTGGATCTTGTGGGGACCGGGCTGGCCGCCTGACAGAACCGGAGAATCCTCGGGCTCGACGGCGAAGACCTTCATGTTGGGCAGGCGGGGCTTGATGACCTGGGCGACGCCCGTAATCGTGCCGCCGGTGCCCACGCCCGCAACGAACGCATCGAACTGGCCGTTGGTGTCGTTCCAGATCTCCTCGGCTGTCGTCTTGCGATGGATGTCGGGATTGGCGGGGTTCTTGAATTGCTGCGGGATCACCGAATTCGGGATCTCGTTGAGCAGCTCCTCGGCCCGTGCAATCGATCCCTTCATGCCCTGGGGGCCGGGCGTGAGTTCGAGCTCAGCGCCGAGGAAGGCCAGCATCTTGCGGCGCTCGATGGACATGGTCTCGGGCATCACGAGGATCAGGCGGTAGCCGCGCGCGGCGGCGACGAAAGCCAAAGCGATGCCGGTATTGCCGGAGGTCGGCTCGATCAGGGTCGTGCCGGGCTTGATCTTGCCCGCAGCCTCCATGGCATCGATCATGTTGACGCCGATACGATCCTTCACGCTGGAGATCGGGTTGAAGAATTCGAGCTTCAGGAGAATTTCCGCATCCACCCCATGCTCCTTCGGCAGCCGGTTGAGGCGCACGAGCGGGGTGTTGYCGATGGTATCGGTGATCGAACTGTAGATGCGGCCGCGTCCGGGCTTGGTGTCGCCCTGTGTGTTGAGAGTATCAGCCATAAAATCCTCCTTGAGCAGAGGAGGATATTAGTCCTTCGCGCATCCCGTGTCGATAATTGACTGTATTTACATTTTTAAATCGTGAAATCAGCAGGAATAGACGATTCCACAACGGCTTCGGAATGCGCCCGGTTGCAGAGATCCTCGACCGTCACCTTGTCGAGCTCGCTCAGGAACGCCTCGGTGCCTCGGGTCACGAGGGGCGCGACCACCGCCTCGGCAAGACGCGATTCCGGCAGGGGTGAGGCGGCATCGTCCTCCAGGGCCGACATGGCGATGCGCACGATGTCTCCCGCCGTGATCCGCCGCCGCTCGCGGGCAAGCTCGTAGCCGCCACGCGGACCCCGAACACCCTTCAGGATGCCTTGGCGCACGAGCGCCTGGAGCACCGGCTCAAGGTATCGCGGCGGCAGGTTATGACGGGCGGCGAGGGCCTTCGCGGAGACCGGCGACGGGCGCGCATGGAGCGCGATATCCGTGACGGCGGCGATGGCCAGAAGGGAACGGCGCGAGAGGAAGTTCATGATCTGCCCTGCCCCAACCCTGTCGATCCGAACCCGCCGGCGGCACGGCTGGTTTCATCGACCGCTCCCACTTCCACCAGCTCGACCATCGTCACCGGCGCCACGACCATCTGCGCGATGCGCATGCCACGCGTGATGTTGAAGGGCTCCTGTCCCAGATTGACGAGCAGCACCTGAACCTCGCCGCGATAATCCGCATCGATGGTGCCGGGCGCATTGAGAACCGTCACGCCATGCTTGAAGGCGAGGCCTGAACGCGGCCGCACCTGGGCCTCGAAGCCCTGCTCCAGCTGAATGATGAGACCCGTGGGAACAAGCCTGCGCTCCATCGGCGCGAGTACCACGGGCACATCCGCTGGATTGGCGGCCATGAGATCCATGCCCGCAGCGCCCGCCGTTTCATAGCGAGGCAAAGGCAGATCCGCGCCGTGTGGAAGGCGCTGAACGCGCAGCACATGGTTCATGGCTTCGCGCCTCCGCTCAGATGCGTGATCAACCTCTGCGCCACTTCGGTTTTCGAGGCCGTGGGCCAGGTCTCAACGCCCGATGCGGTGACGAGATGAACCGTATTGCTGTCTCCGCCCATGATGCCGGTTTGCGGCGACACATCATTGGCGACGATGAGATCGCAGCCCTTCTTCGCAAGCTTCTGCTTGGCATGCTCGATCACGTTCTCGGTCTCCGCCGCAAATCCCACCATAAGCGCTGGACGGTTCTGCGAGAGATGCGAAATCGTGGCAAGGATGTCGGGATTTTCCGTCAGAGACAGATTCGGCAGCGCGCCGTCCTTCTTCTTGATCTTCTGCTCGCCCGCATTGGCCACGCGCCAATCGGCGACGGCGGCGGCGAAGATGCCGATATCGGCGGGCAGGGATTTCTGGACCGCCTCCAGCATCTCGCGCGCGCTTTCCACATGCACGGTGGTGACGCCCTTGGGGTCGGGCAGTTCAACGGGACCGGAGATCAGCGTGACCCTAGCGCCCGCATCCGCTGCCGCTTTAGCGATGGCGTGACCCTGCTTTCCGGAAGAACGATTGGCGATATAGCGCACGGGATCGATAGGCTCGTGGGTCGGACCCGATGTCACGATCACATGCTTGCCCGCAAGCGGACCCGATGGTGCCAGCAGCTTCTCGACGGCGGCTGCGATTTCAAGCGGCTCCGCCATGCGACCAGGGCCGAACTCGGCCTCCGCCATCGCGCCATCATTGGGGCCGACGGTGTGAACGCCATCGCCCTGAAGGGCGCTGAGGTTGCGCTGGGTTGCCGGATGCAGCCACATGCGCACATTCATGGCGGGCGCGATCAGAATCGGCAGCGTGGTGGCCAGAAGCACGGTGGAGGCGAGATCATCCGCGTGCCCGCCCGCCATCTTCGCCATCAGGTTCGCGGTGGCCGGCGCCACGACCACGAGATCCGCATCGCGCGCCAGCTTGATATGGCCGATATCGGCTTCATCCTCGCGGTCGAAGAGATCCGTATGCGTACGCTGCCCGGTGAGCGCGGAGGCCGCGAGCGGCGTGATGAACTGCTGCGCGCCTGCGGTCAGGACGCAGCGCACCGACGCGCCGCGCTCGCGCAGGCGGCGAATCAGGTCGAGAGACTTGTAAGCCGCGATCCCGCCGCCGATGACGAGGAGGATGCGTTTGCCGGTGAGCGCTGTCATGCAAAACCTCTAGCCAGCATGATCATCAGCGAGACGGCGATAATCCACAAGGCCGCCACGCCCCAGCGGTTGCCCCGCGCCTCCGCGCGGCCGATGGCGGCGATGCTGTCCTGGTTGAGGGCAACGCCTTTCGCGGTAACGTCTTCGAGCTGGTTGAGCACCCGCTCGGCGCGAAGGGCCAGCTCCGGCAGGTCGCCGATGACGCCGGCGAGCGTCCACAGGCCACGGCCCGCCTGCTCCACACGGCCCAAGGGCCCGAGATTGCGCTCGATCCATTCGCGCACCACCGGCTCCGAGGTGGTCCACATGTCGAGCTTGGGATCGAGGTTGCGGCCCACGCCTTCCACCACGACCATGGTCTTCTGCAGCATCACGAGCTCGGTGCGCGTCGCCATGTCGAACAGGGACGTGATCTCGAAGAGAAGCGTGAGCAGCTTCGCCATCGAAATCTCGTCCGCGCGCCGGTCATGGATCGGCTCGCCGATGGCGCGGATGGCCTGGGCGAAATCTTCCACCGAGTGATGCGGCGGCACATAGCCCGCCTCGAAATGCACCTGCGCCACGCGCAGGTAATCGCGGCGGATGAAGCCTAAAAGAATTTCGGCGAGGAAGCGCCGCTCCTTCATGCCCAGCCGCCCCATGATGCCGAAATCGACCGCGACGAGGCGGCCTTCCGCATCGATGAACAGATTGCCGGGATGCATGTCCGCGTGGAAATAGCCGTCGCGGATCGCATGGCGCAGGAAGGACTGGATCACCGTGCGGCCCAAGGCAGCCCGGTCGAAGCCCGCGCGCTCGATGGCCTCGATGTCGTTGAGGCGAATGCCGTCGATCCACGTCGTGGTGAGAACATCGCGCGCGGTCAGGTCCCATTCGGGCTTCGGCACGCGGAAATCGGGGTCGTCCTTGGTGTTCTCGGCCAGCTCCGATACGGCGGCGGCCTCTAACCGCAAATCCATCTCGACGGAAACGGAGCGAGCCAGCGTCTCCACCACTTCCAAGGGCTTCAAGCGCTTTGCATCGGGCACCACACGCTCGAAGAGGCGGGCCGCCGCACGCATGGCCTGGAGGTCGCGGGCAAAGCCTTCGCGCACGCCGGGGCGCACCACTTTGACGGCAACGACCTCTTCGCCTTCCGGCGTACGGATGCGCGCCTTGTGAACCTGCGCGATGGAGGCGGCGGCCAGCGGCTCGCTGAATTCCAGGAACAGATCGTCTATGGGCCTGCCCAGCGCGATCTCGATCATCCGCACCGCTTCCGCGCGGGGGAATGGGGGCATACGGTCCTGCAACCGCTCCAGATCGCGCGCCGCCGCTACCCCGACGATGTCGGGGCGGGTGGCGAGAAACTGGCCGAATTTCACGTAAGAGGGGCCGAGCCTTGTCAGCGCCTTCGACAGGCGCGCCGCGCCGTCCTCGGGCTGGCCGCGCTCGATGAGGCGCGCGAGCCTCAGGCCCAGGCGAGCCGAAGGCGGCAGGACACTGGGATCGAAGAGGCCGAGCGCTCCTTCGCGGGCCAGGATGTAGCCGGCGCGCAGGTTGCGCGCGAGATGGACGATGCTGCCGATCACCGCTTAGATCTTCCAGCCGGAATGAATGGCCACCACGCCGGCGGTGAGCGGGCGATACGTGACGCGCTTGAAACCCGCCTCCTCGATCATGCGCGCAAACGCGGCCGGCGGCGGAAAGCGGCGGATGGATTCCACGAGATACTGGTAGGATTCCGCATCCCCGGTGACCATCTGGCCCATGCGCGGAATGACGTTGAAGGAATAGGCCTCGTAGATCTTGTCGAGCACAGGCACGTCGACCTTCGAGAATTCGAGGCAGAGGAAGCGTCCGCCCGGCTTCAAGACACGATAGGCCTCGCGCAATGCCGCGTCGATGCGCGGCACGTTCCGGATGCCGAAGGCGATGGTATAGGCGTCGTAAGTTTTCGACTCGAGGGGCAGTTCTTCCGCATTGGCCTCGACGAAATCGATGCGGCCCTCATAACGGTGGCCTGCCCGGTCCTGGCCGACCTTCAGCATTTCGCCATTGATGTCGAGCACCGTGACCCGGGTCTGCGGCCCGCCCGCATCGAGAATGCGGAAGGCGACGTCGCCCGTGCCGCCGGCCACGTCCAGATGGCGGAAAGGCCGGTCCTTGGGCGGGCGCAGGGTCGCGACGAGATCGCCCTTCCAGACCCGGTGAAGGCCCGCGGACATGAGATCGTTCATGATGTCGTAACGGCTCGCCACGGAGCGGAAGACCTCGTTCACGCGACCCTGTTTTTCGTCCAGGGGCACGGACTGAAACCCGAAATGGGTGTTCTCGTCGGTCATGATCCTCACAAACCCTTTCGTCGCATGTCGAAGGCGATCCATAGCGGAAGCGCGGCCAGATGGCTATGTAATGGCATCCAAGAACCGAAGAGATGGTTGATGCCTGAACTGCCCGAAGTTGAAACCGTGCGCCGGGGCCTGGAGCCCACCATGGTGGGAGCGCGCTTCGCCAAGGTGATGCAACGACGCCCCGACCTGCGCTTTCCCTTTCCCGATCGCTTTGCAGAGCGCCTGGAAGGGCAGGAGGTTAGGGCTCTGGGCCGCCGGGCCAAGTATCTGCTCGCCGATCTCTCCTCGGGCGAGGTGCTGGTGATGCATTTAGGGATGTCGGGCCGCTTTCTGGTCACTCAAGGTGGCGCCACGCAGATGCCGGGGGAGTTTCACCATGAGCATGGGGGCTCAAGCGCCCACGACCATGTGATCTTCGAACTCTCCAATGGGGCCAGCGTCACCTATAACGATGCCCGCCGTTTCGGCTTCATGGATCTGGTGCCCCGCTCCGAGATCGAAACCTGCAAGCATTTCGCAGGCATGGGCATCGAGCCCCTGGGCAATGAACTCTCGGGCGAGACCATCGCCACCCTTTTCGCCGGCAAGCGCACGCCCCTGAAAGCCGCCCTGCTCGACCAGCGGCTGATCGCGGGCCTCGGCAATATCTATGTATGCGAGGCCCTGTTCCGCACCGGCCTTCATCCAGAAGCCCCGGCGGGCTCCCTCGTCGACAAGAAGGGCCAGCCCACGGAGAAAGCGCGCCAGCTCGCGGACGTGATCCGGGATGTGCTGACCGAGGCCGTGAAGGCTGGCGGATCGACCTTGCGCGATCATGCCCAGGTGGACGGCACCCTCGGCTACTTCCAGCACACTTTCCGCGTCTACGACCGGGAGGGGAAAGCCTGCGTAACGCCCGAATGCACCGGCACGGTCGAGAGGCTCGTGCAGTCGGGGCGCTCCACCTTCTATTGCCCGCATTGCCAGAAACGGGCACGGGGTTAAGCCGAAAAGCGGAGCCGCATCGACCCGATTTCCCCTTGCCTCGAACCCCTGCCCTCGCCTACCGGTGGACGGCAATCGAGGAGATCCCGGCATGGCTTTTGAGACGATTCTCGTTGAAACGCGGGGCAAGGTGGGGCTGATCACCCTGAACCGGCCCCAGGCGCTGAACGCCCTCAACTCGGCTCTGTTGAACGAGGTGAATCAGGCGCTCGACACCTTCGAGGCCGATGCCGGCATCGGCTGCATCGTGGTCACCGGCTCGGAGAAGGCCTTCGCCGCCGGGGCCGACATCAAGGAAATGTCGTCGCTCGCCTATCCGCAGATCTATCTCGACAACCAGTTTTCCGGCTGGGAGAGGGTGGCGGGCCGACGCAAGCCGATGATCGCGGCGGTAGCGGGCTTTGCGCTCGGCGGCGGCTGCGAGTTCGCCATGATGTGCGATTTCATCATCGCCGCCGACAATGCCAAGTTCGGCCAGCCCGAGATCAAGCTCGGCGTCATGCCCGGCATGGGCGGCACCCAGCGCCTGACCCGCCTCATCGGCCGGGCCAAGGCCATGGAGATGTGCCTGACCGGCCGCATGATGGGTGCCGAGGAGGCCGAGCGTTCGGGCCTCGTGGCCCGGGTGGTGCCGCTCGCCGACCTCATGGCCGAGGTCATGAAGACGGCGGAGACCATCGCGTCCATGTCCCTGCCGATCACCATGATGACCAAGGAAACCATCAATCGGGCCGACGAGGTCTCCCTCTCCGAGGGCATCCGCTTCGAGCGGCGCCTGTTCCACGCCATGTTCGCCACCGCCGACCAGAAGGAAGGCATGGCCGCCTTCGTGGAAAAGCGCGCGGCCGAGTTCAAAGACCAGTAAATTGCCCGATATCGGCTTCGACATGATCGCGGCTTTGGCCGCGATCTCTTTTTTGGCGGGCTTCGTGGATTCCATCGCCGGCGGCGGCGGATTGCTGACCGTGCCGGCCCTCATCCTCGCGGGCCTCGGGCCGGCGGAGGCGATTGCCACCAATAAGGTGCAGGGCGCTTTCGCGGCGGCCTCCGCCACCTATACCTTCGGGCGCCGGGAGCTGATCGAATGGCGCAAGGCCTGGGGCTTTGCGGCCATTGCCTTCGCCAGCGGGATCGTGGGCGCGCTCTGCGTGCGTTTCCTGCCGGACTCCGTGCTCCAGACCCTCATTCCGGTGCTGCTGATCGCCATCGCCGTCTATTTCGCCCTGTCGCGGAAGCTCAAGGATGAGGATGCCCATGCCCGCATGACCACCCTCGCCTTCGGGCTCACCGCGCCTGTCGTCGTGGGCTTCTACGACGGCATCTTCGGACCGGGCGCCGGCTCCTTCTATATGCTCGCCTTCGTGACCCTGCTCGGCTACGGGGTGCTGCGGGCCACCGCCCATACCAAGCTCCTGAATTTGGCGAGCAACCTCGGCAGTCTCCTGCTCTATACCGTGGCCGGGGCCGTGGTCTGGCCTCTGGGGCTCGTCATGGCGGGAGCCTCGTTCCTTGGGGCGCAGGTGGGATCGCGGCTCGCCATGCGGCTGGGGGTCCGGCTGATCCGCCCGCTCCTTGTCTTCGTCTCGGCCGCGATGGCTCTCCGGCTCCTTCTGGACCCCGCGAATCCCTTGCGCCAAGCTATCCAGGGAGCGGTTACGGCGCTTTTTTGACGCGCAAAGGCTGACTGTCGTTGACGTTCCCGAGGTTCGCGTCTATAAGCCGCCTCACACGAGCCCGCGCGTCCCGCGGGCTCTTCGGTTTCCATTCATCATCCGATCGCTGACAGGGCCAATCACCGGTTCGTCGCGTCGGGGTTTAAAAGAACGAGGCTTTGGCCATGGCCAATACCGTTTCCGCCAAGAAGATGACCCGCAAGATTGCGAAGCGCACCGCGATCAACAAGTCGCGCCGCAGCCGCATGCGGACCTTCGTGCGCAAGGTCGAAGAGGCAATCGCCTCCGGCAACCAGACCGAGGCCGCTGCCGCTCTCCGCGCCGCCGAGCCCGAGATGATGCGCGCTGCCCAGAAGGGCATCGTGCACAAGAACACCGCTTCGCGGAAGGTTTCGCGCCTCACCAGCCGCATCAAGGCTCTGAGCGCCTAAATCTCTATAGGCGCTGCCCATACGGGCGGCGCCGAACTGATCGAACCCGGCCGCGAGGCCGGGTTTTTTCGTTTGGTGGTCAAGCATTGCGCCTTTCCCTCTCCCGCAAAGGGGAGAGGGAAAGGCGCAATCGTTAGTTCCGCAACCCCGGAGCTTCCTGCCCCGTCCTAGCGACGTATTCCGTATAGCCACCGCCATATTGATGGATGCCATCGTCCGTTAGTTCGAGCACCCGGTTGGAGAGGGCCGCGAGGAAGTGGCGGTCGTGGGAGACGAAGAGCATGGTGCCCTCGTAGCGTGACAGCGCATCGATCAGCATTTCTTTTGTGGCCATGTCCAGGTGGTTGGTCGGCTCGTCGAGCACGAGCAGGTTCGGCGGATCGTAGAGCATCTTCGCCATGACGAGACGCGCCTTCTCACCACCCGACAGGACGCGGCATTTCTTTTCCGCATCGTCGCCCGAGAAGCCGAAGCATCCGGCGAGCGTGCGGAGCGAACCTTGCCCGGCCTGTGGGAAGGAATCCTCCAGAAACTCGAACACGGTGCGGTCGCCGTCGAGCACCTCCATGGCGTGCTGGGCGAAGTAACCCATCTTCACGCTGGCGCCGATATTCACTGTGCCCTGGTCAGGCTCCGTGCTGCCCGCGACGAGCTTCAGCAGCGTGGACTTGCCGGCACCGTTGACGCCCATCACGCACCAGCGCTCCTTGCGGCGCACCGAGAAGTCGAGCCCCTCGTAGATGCTGCGGCTGCCATAGCCCTTGTGCACTTTCTTCAGGCTGATCACGTCATCACCCGAGCGCGGCGCGGGCAGGAAATCGAAGGCCACGCTCTGGCGCCGCTTGGGCGGCTCCACGCGCTCGATTTTATCCAGCTTCTTCACCCGGCTCTGCACTTGGGCTGCATGCGACGCGCGGGCCTTGAAGCGCTCGATGAACTTGATCTCCTTGGCGAGCATCGCCTGCTGGCGTTCGAACTGCGCCTGCTGCTGCTTTTCGTTGAGCGCGCGCTGCTGCTCGTAGAACTCGTAATCGCCGGAATAGGTCGTGAGCGAGCCGCCGTCGATCTCGATGATCTTGTTGACGATGCGGTTCATGAAGGCGCGGTCGTGCGAGGTCATGAGCAGCGCGCCCTCGAAGCCCTTCAAAAACCCTTCGAGCCAGATGATGCTCTCGAGATCGAGGTGGTTGCTCGGCTCGTCGAGCAGCATCACGTCGGGACGCATCAGAAGAATGCGCCCGAGCGCGACGCGCATCTTCCAGCCGCCGGAGAGGCCGCCCACGTCGCCCTCCATCATTTCCTGGCTGAACCCGAGGCCCGCCAGCACTTCACGTGCGCGGCCATCGAGCGAATAGCCGTCGAGCTCCTCGTACCGCGCCTGCACCTCGCCGTAGCGCGCGATGATCTCGTCGAAGTTGCCGGCCTGATCGGGGTCGGCCATCGCGGCTTCGAGCACTTTAAGCTCGGCGGCGACCTCGCTGACGGGACCGGCACCGTTCATCACTTCCGTGACCGCGCTGTGGCCCGCCATCTCGCCCACATCCTGGCTGAAATAGCCGATGGTGATGCCGCGATCGACGGAGACCTGGCCCTCATCGGGCTGCTCGTCCTTAGTGATCATGCGGAAGAGCGTCGTCTTGCCCGCGCCGTTGGGACCGACGAGGCCGACCTTCTCACCTTTCTGCAAAGTCGCGGAGGCCTCGATGTAGAGGATCCGGTGGCTGTTCTGTTTGCTGACGTTCTCGATACGAATCATGGAGTCTTTGAGCCTGAGAGAAATTTTGCGGCCTTATGCCATGCGACGCGCCCGCCGACGAGCATCCAGACTCAGGCAAATTGTCAGACCGGGTGCGACGGATGATACGTTGCGCCGACCGATCGGCGCGCGATGCAGCTGATGCCGTTCCCATGATTGCGCGAAATGCTTGCACATTCGCCGGCAAACAATGTCGGATGCAGCCCCGCAGAGTGTTCCAAAACAACATTCGCACGATGCTGAAAGCCTTGCTGTGCAAGACTTTCAAGCGCCGACCCAAATGGTGCGCCGGCTCATTCCTGCAAGCTGCAACAGCCACGTTTGTCGGCTAAAATTTTGCTCTCTTTTTATCCACACGCGAGCTTGACTTTATCCACGGATGARAGGGTGGAACATCGCCCGACAGGAATTCAAACCGCACATAAAAGCTGATGATTCTTCAGTAGCTTAGCAGGCAAAGGTTCATGAGGCATCCGAATCCGACGCGGACTCGACCCGAATCGATCCTGAATCAAGGTTGCGCGAAAACCTTTTTTCGAATCCTTGGACAGGCTGTGGTGGAACAGTGAATCAGTTGAAGAGTCAGGACTTTATCGCTGCGCACCAAAAGCTGTGGACGGTCCTGTGGAGGCTTTTTAGGGCTCGCGGGGGGCTTGAAGCCGATTCGATCGTATTGCGCGGCCTCACTCCGACTGTATAAGGTCAACTCACTTCAACGGATGTCCGTGAAGTCATTCATTCAAGTCTCAAACTACACAACTTCATCGCGGGGTTAGGGCGTTGTTTCAATATAATAAGAAGCAAGCAAAGGCGCGTCCCTTACCAAGGGGTAGTCTTGATCGATTGTGAATGCCTGTCGAAGGGGCGGCTCGCAGAAGCTGCTTCAATCTAAAACGACTTTAATAATCTTCAGTACAATTAGGGGCGCCAAGTTTTGAACACGCTGTAAAGCGCGTCTGCTTTCCTTGTTCGGAACGGGTCATGCGTAGGGGTTCGCGCCAGATAAGGCGGAGCCTCGTGGAGGGAATTTTGATGTATCGCAGCGAGGACCATCGAACCTTTGCCGCGTCTAGCGAGAGCGGCATGGAATCGTCAGGCGAGCAAACAGCGGCCGATGTCTGGGCCCGCGTGAAGCGCCGCCTGCGGGCAGAACTGGGTGAGGATATCTTCGCCAGCTGGTTCGGCCGCTTGGAGCTGGATTCGGTGATCGAAGGCTGCGCCTATCTCACGGTGCCCACCCGCTTCCTGAAAAGCTGGATCGAGTCCCATTATGTCGATCGGGTTCTCACCGTTTACCGCTCCGAGACCAATGAGGTGGTGCGCGTGGCGATCGGTGTGCGCAACACGCTTGGACGCGATGCTTCCCCCCAGCGCCGCCCGAGCGAAGCCCCCCGTGCCAGCGCCGCTCCCGCGCAGATGGCAGCCATGCCTGCCGGTGAGCCGAAGATGCCCTCCCTCGCGCTTCCGCCGGAAGAGCGCGGAGAAGCGTCCGATCTTGGCGGCGCGCCACTCGATTCGCGCCTGACCTTCGAGAGCTTCATCGTCGGGCGTTCCAACGCGCTCGCCCATGCCGCCGCCGACCGGGTGGCCCATGCGCCGAACGGCCAGGTGATCTACAACCCGCTCTACATCCATGCGGGCGTGGGCCTCGGCAAGACGCACCTTCTTCATGCCGTCGGCCACGAGATGCGTTCTCAAGGTCGCCGCGTGATCTATCTCACTGCAGACCGCTTCATGTACGGCTTCGTCGCGTCCTTGAAGGCGCAGACCTCGCTCGCCTTCAAGGAGCGCCTGCGCGGCATCGACCTGCTCATCATCGACGACGTGCAGTTCATCCAGGGCAAGCAAATCCAGCAGGAATTCGGCCACACGCTCAACGCCCTCATCGATGCGGGCCGCCAGATCGTGATCGCCGCGGACCGTCCGCCGGCTGATCTCGAGAACCTCGACGAGCGCGTGCGCTCGCGCCTTGCCGGCGGCCTCGTGGTCGAGGTGACGGCCTTGGACGAGGCGCTTCGCACCTCGATCCTGACCACCCGGATCGATGCCCTGAAGACCATTCACACCTCTTTCGATGTGGGCCCCAACGTCGTCTCCTATGTGGCCCGCGCCATCACGGCCAACGGACGCGATCTCGAAGGCGCGGTGAACCGCCTTCTGGCGCACGCTACCCTCACCGGCTCGGCGATCACGATGGAAACCGCCGAAACCGCGATCCGCGACCTCGTGCGCAACCGCGAGCCGAAGCGGGTCAAGATCGAGGACATCCAGAAGCTGGTGGCCTCGCGCTACAACGTCTCCCGCTCGGACATCCTCTCCGAGCGCCGCACCGCCGCGGTCGTCCGCCCGCGCCAGATCGCCATGTATCTGTCGAAGGTGCTCACCCTGCGCTCCCTGCCGGAAATCGGCCGCCGCTTCGGCGGGCGAGATCACACCACCGTGCTCCATGCGGTGCGCAAGATCGAGAAGGCCATCGGCGAGGATCATGCGCTCTCCGACGAGGTCGAACTCCTCAAGCGGATGCTGCAGGAATAAGCGGGTCATCGAACCGGACCGTGGCTTTTCCAGCGCGAAAGGCCACGGCCTTGCTTTCTCGGGCAACTAAAGCCAATCTTGCCCCCTGCTCGTTTCGGCTCTCCGGCCGGGAGCGGGCCAAGAATTTTTACCGACAATAGGTGTCGCGTTATGAGAGTTACTGTTGAGCGCGCCGCTCTTCTGAAGGCGCTGGGGCACGTGCACCGCGTCGTCGAGCGCCGCAACACCATTCCGATTCTGTCGAACGTGCTCTTGCGCGCGGAGGAAGGCTCGCTGCGTCTGCGGGCCACCGACCTCGATATCGAGGTGACGGAGACGATCCCCGCCGACATCACGGAAGCCGGCTCCACGACGGTGCCCGCCTACATGATCTACGATATCGTGCGCAAGCTGCCCGACGGCGCGCAGGTGTCGCTGGAAATGACCGCCGACATGGGCCAGATGCAGATCCGCTCGGGCCGCTCGCGCTTCATGCTCCAGGCCCTGCCCGAAAGCGACTTCCCGGATCTCGCCGCTGGCGACCTGCCGCATCGCTTCACGCTGGCAGCCAGCGATCTCAAGCGCCTGATCGAGAAGACCCAGTTCGCGATCTCGACCGAAGAGACGCGCTACTATCTCAACGGCATCTATCTCCACACCATCGATTCCGGCGGTTCGCTCGTGATCCGCGCGGTTGCCACCGACGGCCACCGCCTCGCCCGCGTGGAGCTGCCTGCTCCCACAGGCTCGGAAGGCATGCCCGGCGTGATCATTCCGCGCAAAGCCGTGGCCGAGATCGTCAAGCTCGTCGAGGACGGATCGGAAAACATCACCATCGAATTGTCCTCCGCCAAGGTGCGGCTGACATTCGACGGCGTGGTGCTCACCTCCAAGCTCATCGACGGCACCTTCCCGGATTACCAGCGCGTCATTCCCGCCGGCAACGACAAGTCTCTCGTGGTCGAGCGCGGCGATTTCGCAAAGGCCGTGGACCGCGTCTCGACCATTTCGTCGGAGCGTGGACGCGCGGTGAAGCTGGCGCTGGCCGACGGCCGCCTGACGCTCACCGTCAACAACCCGGATTCGGGCAGCGCGACGGAAGAGATCGAGGTCGATTACGACAACACGCCCATCGATATCGGCTTCAATGCCCGCTATCTCCTCGACATCACGGCCCAGCTCGACGGCGACACCGCCCTGTTCAAGCTCGCCGACGCCGGCTCGCCCACCGTCATCCAGGACCGCGAAGGCGCTCCCGCGCTCTACGTCCTGATGCCGATGCGCGTGTAAGCATTCATAAGGGGTCATCCCGGACGGCAAAGCCGATCCGGGATCGCGTTCAGCATGAACCTCCACGTCATGGCCGGGCTCGTCCCGGCCATTTCCTTTTTCTCGGTCTCAACCTTCAAATCTCATCCTGAGGGCAGCGAGTTGGAAAGCAGCCTCAAGCCTGCCTCGCGACAATCGAAACCACGGTTTGGCCGTGCCAACGCTTGATCTTTCGCGCTCGCTCCTGAAAGAAGAGGGCACATGTCCTCCGCTCCCGTCGCCGCTTCCCGAATCGCCCGTCTGATCCTTCAGGATTTTCGCACCTATGCGAGCCTGGACTTGCCCATATCGCGCCCGCTCGTGGCGCTGGTGGGCGAGAACGGCGCGGGCAAGACCAATGTGCTGGAGGCGATCTCCCTCTTCATGCCGGGGCGTGGCCTGCGCCGCGCGGAACTGGCCGAGATGGCGCGCCAGAGCGGCTCCGGCTCCTTCGCGATTTCCCTGACGCTTGATGCACCGTTCGGCGAGCATCGTCTCGGCACGGGCCTCGAACAACAAGCTGAGAACACCCGCGCCTCGCGGGTTTGCCGCATCGATGGCGCAACCGCCTCTTCACCGACGGCTTTCGCGGAGTTCCTACGCGTCGTCTGGCTGACCCCCGATCTCGACGCGCTGTTTCGCGGCCCCGCCGGCGACCGCCGCCGCTTTCTCGACAGGCTCGTGCTCGCCGTCGATGCGGAGCACGGGACCCGGGTGAATGCGCTGGAGCGCGCGCTGCGCTCTCGCAACCGCGTGCTCGAGGAAAACCCGGACGACCGTCTCTGGCTCGATGCCCTGGAGCGCGAGGTGGCGGAACTCGCCATTGCGGTCGCCGCCGCGCGCCGGGAAACGGTGGAGCGATTGGCCGCCCTCATTCTCGAAACTCGCGCGGAGGATTCGCCCTTTCCCTTCGCGACGATGGGTATCCAGGGCGAGATCGACAGCCTTGTGACGACCCTGCCCGCCGTCGATGCGGAGGACCGCTACCGCGCCATCTTACGCGACAACCGTTCCCGCGACCGCGCCGCCGGGCGCACCCTCGTCGGGCCTCAGGCCTCCGACCTTCTCGTGCGCCACGGGCCGAAGGACATTCCCGCCAACACCGCCTCCACCGGCGAGCAGAAGGCGCTTCTCATCGGCCTGGTGCTTGCCCACGCGCAGCTCGTCGCCAGCATGAGCGGCATCGCTCCCTTCGTGCTGCTGGACGAGGTCGCCGCCCATCTCGATCCGCGCCGCCGGGCCGGCCTGTTCACGGCGCTGGAATCGCTGGGCGGCCAGGTCTGGATGACCGGTGCGGACCCGAGCCTGTTCGCTGAACTCGAAGGCCGGGCGGATGTGCTGCAGGTGTCACCGGGTGTGATCGAACACATCAACAATCCTTGATGGTGCGATAAGCCATTTCAGCTTATGTGGTGGATCTCACTCACTTTTTGACTGCCGGTATCGCCATGGAACTCGCAGGCCTGTTCCTCTTCTCCTCCGCCCTCTTCATCGCCGCCGCTTCTCCGGGGCCGGGGATTGCCGCCATCGTGGCGCGGGTGCTGGGCCGTGGCCCCAGGAGCGCCATTCCGTTCAGCATCGGCATCGCGCTGGGCGACGTGGTGTGGCTGACCTTCGCGGTGCTGGGACTTGCCGCCCTGGCGCAGGCCTTCCATGGGGTGTTCCTGGCGGTCAAATATGCCGGCGCCGCCTATCTGCTCTACATCGCCTACAAGCTCTGGACGACACCCGTCGAGGCGCGGGAGGTCTCCGCCGAGGATAAGGCCGAGAACCCGGCCAAGCTGCTGCTCGGCGGGCTTGCGCTGACCCTCGGCAACCCCAAGACCATCGTGTTCTACCTCGCCCTCCTGCCCACTTTCCTCGATCTCACCACGATCACGATGCTGGGCTACGCGGAGCTGTTGGTGGCGACCCTGACGGTTCTGGGCGTGGTGTTCGGGATCTACATCGTGCTCGCCATCCGGGCCCGGCGGCTCTTCACCTCGCCCAAGGCCCTGCGCATACTCAACAAGGGCACGGGCGCGGTCATGGCAGGCGCTGCGGCGGCCGTCGCCGTGCGATGAGTTTGCTGCTCGGCGCCGTCTGGCTGCTGATCGCTGCCGTCATTCTGCTGTCCCCATTCTGGCTGGCTCTGCTCTGGCTGCAATGGTGGCACAGGCTCTGGATGCGGCTGTCCATGGTGGCCCTCTAGAGCCTCCTGACCGCCGCCTTCGCCTGGATGTTCCATGAGCGCTACTGGCGCTGGGTGGATTGCTTCAACGAGCTTGGCCGCTGCTACGATACGGATGCGGGCGTCATGGTCTCGCAGGCGGCCTTCATCTGGGGCATGCCGGCCCGATCTGCGCCCTTTTGCTGGCTGTGAGCCTCTGGCAGCTCCTGAGGCGAAGAACCGCCCCTAAAAGCCTCCAAGACGGCACTTTTTCGTGGATTCTGCCCCCCTTTCTCGCACGCGCGTAGGCGCGTGGGGGTGAAATTTCAACGATTCGTCACTAAATATCTGATCTGACGAATCAAATCACCGAGTGTGCACCCATTTCCTGCCGCGCTCCGAAGGATCCTAAATGGCCGACCCTGCTATCAACGTGAATGTCGACGCTTACGGCGCGGAATCCATCAAGGTGCTCAAGGGCCTTGATGCGGTGCGCAAGCGGCCGGGCATGTATATCGGCGATACCGACGACGGCTCGGGCCTCCACCACATGGTCTACGAGGTGGTGGACAACGCCATCGACGAAGCGCTCGCCGGGCACGCAACGGAGGTTACCGTTACGCTCAACGCGGACGGCTCGGTGACCGTCACCGACAACGGCCGCGGCATCCCCACCGACATCCACCAGGGCGAGGGCATCTCGGCGGCCGAGGTCATCATGACCCAGCTGCACGCGGGCGGTAAGTTCGACCAGAATTCCTACAAGGTTTCCGGCGGCCTGCACGGCGTCGGCGTATCCGTGGTGAACGCACTCTCCAGCTGGCTCAAGCTGCGCATCTACCGCAATGGCAAGGCGCACGAGATCGAATTCCGTCATGGCAACGCGGTTGCGCCTTTGGCCGTCGTCGGCGACGCCGAGGGAAAGCGCGGCACGGAAGTCACCTTCCTGGCCTCCACGGAAACCTTCACCATGGTGGAGTACGATTACGCCACCCTGGAGCACCGCCTGCGCGAGCTGGCGTTCCTGAACTCGGGTGTGCGCATCATTCTCACCGACAAGCGCCACGCCGAGCACAAGCGCGAGGAGTTGATGTACGAGGGCGGCGTGGAAGCCTTCGTGCGTTATCTCGACCGCGCCAAGACACCGCTGATCCAGCAGCCGGTCCTGATCCGCTCCGAGAAGGACGGCATCGGCGTTGAAGTGGCTTTGTGGTGGAACGACTCGTACCACGAGAACGTGCTCTGCTTCACCAACAACATCCCGCAGCGCGATGGCGGCACGCACCTCGCGGGTTTCCGCGCGGCGTTGACGCGCCAGGTGAACGGCTATGCGGAATCCTCGGGCCTGACGAAGAAGGAAAAGGTTTCCCTCACCGGCGACGATTGCCGCGAGGGCTTGACCGCCGTCGTCTCCGTAAAGGTGCCCGATCCGAAGTTCTCCTCGCAGACGAAGGACAAGCTCGTCTCGTCCGAAGTTCGTCCCGTCGTCGAGAACGTCCTGAACGAGGCCCTGAACAACTGGCTGGAGGAGCATCCGCAGGAGGCCCGCACCCTCATCGGCAAGGTGGTGGAAGCCGCCGCCGCCCGCGAGGCCGCCCGTAAGGCGCGCGAGCTCACGCGCCGCAAAGGCGCGCTCGATATCGCGTCTCTTCCCGGCAAGCTCGCCGACTGCCAGGAGCGCGATCCGTCCAAGTGCGAATTGCTGCTCGTCGAGGGCGATTCCGCCGGCGGCTCCGCCAAGCAAGGCCGCAACCGCGCCTTCCAGGCTGTGCTCCCCTTGCGCGGAAAAATCCTCAACGTGGAGCGCGCACGCTTCGACAAGATGCTGGGCAGCCAAGAGATCGGCACGCTGATCACCGCGCTCGGCACCGGCATCGGCCGCGAGGAGTTCAACATCGACAAGCTGCGCTACCACCGCATCATCATCATGACGGATGCGGACGTGGACGGCTCGCACATCCGTACGCTGCTCCTCACGTTCTTCTTCCGGCAAATGCCGGAGCTGATCGAGCGCGGCTACCTCTATATCGCGCAGCCGCCGCTCTATAAGGCGACCCGGGGCAAGTCCTCGATCTATCTCAAGGACGAGCGCGCGCTGGAAGATTACCTCATCGGCGAGGGCATCGAGAACGCCTCGCTGCGTCTCGAAACCGGCGTGGAGTTCCAGGGCGACCAGCTCAGGAGCCTGATCGATGAGGCCCGCCTCGTGCGCCAGGTCCTGAACAGCCTGCACACGCGCTATAACCGCAAGGCGGTGGAGCAGGCCGCGACTGCCGGCGCACTGCGTCCCGACGTCGTGGAAGACCCCGATCGCGGTCCTGCCGCTGCGGCTTATATCGCTCAACGTCTCGATGCGATTTCGGAAGAGCTCGAGCGCGGTTGGACCGGCGAGGTTCGCGACGGCGGCTATGTCTTCTCGCGCACCGTGCGCGGCGTGACGCAGACCGCGACGCTCGATCAGGCGCTGATCGCCAGCCAGGAGGCCAAGAAGCTCGACGAGCGCGCAAAATCCCTGCAGGACGTCTATGCGAAACCGGCAAAGCTCGTGCGCAAGAACGACGAGATGCAGATCGACGGTCCGCTTTCGCTCTTCAACGCCGTGCTGGCTGCCGGCCGCAAGGGCCTGCAGCTCCAGCGCTACAAAGGCCTCGGCGAGATGACCGCCCAGCAGCTCTGGGAGACGACGCTCGACGCCGACGTGCGCTCGCTGCTGCAGGTGAAGGTGAAGGACACCACCGACGCCGACGACCTGTTCGTGAAGCTCATGGGCGACGTGGTGGAACCCCGCCGCGAGTTCATCCAGGAGAACGCGCTCTCCGTAGCGAACCTCGACGTATAAGCATTATCTCTCCGGGTGCGGGCATCTCGCCCACGCCCGGAGAGCCCTTTCTTCAGCCGGCGGGCTTCAGATCTCCCAGCACTGTCGGGATCAGTTCCGAGACTGTCGGATGAATCGGAACGGCCCATTGCAGCGTCGGGTAATCCGCCCCCGCATTCATCACGTTGAGAATGCCATGAATGGCCTCATCGCCACCGGTTCCCAGAATGGCCGCGCCGAGGATCTGCTTCGTCTCGGCATCGGCAACGATCTTCATGAAACCCTTGGTTTCGTCCTTTTCGATCGCGCGCCCGACCCGCGTCATGGGACGCTTCGAGATCAAAAGTTTCCGGCCTGACTTGCGCGCTTCCGTTTCCGTCATACCGACGCGACCGAGTGGCGGATCGACATACAGGGCATAGCCAGAAATCCGCTCGCTCACGCGGCGGGACGCGCCATCGAGCAGATTGGCGGCGATAATCTCGTAATCGTTGTAAGCGGTGTGGGTGAAGGCGCCACGACCATTGCAGTCGCCCATGGCCCAGATGCCGGGCACATTCGTCGCAAGAGCGTCATCGACGCCGATCGTGCCCCTCGCATCGACGGCAACGCCGGCCTTGTCGAGGCCGAGATCATCCGTATTGGAGCGACGTCCCACGGCGAGCAGAACATGCGAGCCCACGACGAAGGGATCGCCCGAAGTGCAATCGACATCGACCGCCACTCCGTCCGCATGTGGCTTGAAACCGATGCAGGTGGCATTGGTCCGAACCGAGATGCCTTCGTCCGTGAGAATGTCGCGGATGGCGTCCGACACATCCTCATCCTCGCGGGCGATCAGGCGCGGGCCTTTCTCGACCACGGTGACCTCAGCGCCGAAGCGGCGATACATCTGCGCGAATTCGAGACCGATATAGCTTCCACCGACCACGACAAGGTGGCGCGGAAGTGTGTCGAGCTTGAGGATCGAGGTGTTGGTGAGATAATCCACCGTATCGACACCCGGCATATCCGGAATGCTCGCGCGGCCGCCGACATTGATGAAGATGCGCGGCGCCTTCAGAACCGTATCGCCGACGCGGATGCTGTCGGGACCCTCGAAACGGGCATGCCCTTCGACGACCGTCAGGCCTTCCATTCCCCGCAGCCATGTTTCGACATTCGTGCGGGCCCTCATTGAGACATTGTCGGCGCGGGCCTTGATCCGCTTCATATCGATGGCGATGGGACTGTCGATGGTGATGCCGTAATCCGCTCCTCTGCGGGCGAGGTTAGCCGCATAGGCGCTGGCGACCAGCGTCTTGGTCGGCATGCAGCCCGTATTGACGCAGGTTCCGCCAAAGAGCTTGCGCTCGATCAGGGCCACCTTCATGCCCGCTTTCGTGAGGCGTCCGGCGAGAGGAGGGCCTGCCTGTCCGGCACCGATGATGATGGCATCGAAAGATTGGGTCATGGCACCGCTCCCACGATTAAGGCCGCCCCGATGATCGCGACTGCATCCTCGGTCAAGGCGGCGGGGCGATCCTTGCCAAAGGCTTTCGCCAGATGCGCGCGGCCGGCCGCTCCGCCAAGCGTACCGATGATCCCTCCGATAGCTCCGGCGATGAAGCCGCCCCAGAAGGAACCGCCTCCGGCGGCAAGCGTCGCGCCGCAAAGGCCGCCGGAGATAATTCGTGCCGCGAAGGGAAGCGGAAGCTTGCGGCTCGGCGTGGTGGGAAGCTTATCGCCGATCAACTCCCCGATAGCGAGAACCGACATGATCCAGGGGGTGAAGCGATACCTCAGAAAGGCGAGCCATGTGTCGCCGAGATTGATGAGCCCCAGATAGGCCGCCCAGCTGACGGCGGCGGGCGCCGTCATCGACCGCAAGCCGGCAACCACTCCGATCTGGAGCGCCAACAGGTAAAGAGCCATCTCATTGTCTCCCTATCCTGCTCAGGTTGCCTATGTGAGGCGCGTTTTTCAATCCTCTCCGGAATCGCTCAGCGGCGCGGGGCGACGAGCGCGAACATCGCACCCTGCGGGTCCATGCCCTGCACGATCCATGCGCCGCCCGGCACCTCTTGGGGGCCGAACAGGATTTGACCGCCGTTGTCGTTCACGCGCGCAATCGCGGCGTCGATCTCTGGTACGTTAATGTAGTAGAGCCAGAACGGCGCGGGGACGTGCTCCGGCTTGGTCATCATGCCGCCGATGGCGTCACCGCCTGCTGCGAATAGCTGGTAGACGCCCATGGGGCCCATATCCATGGCCTCGGCCTTCGTCCATCCGAACTGGCCGGCATAGAAATCGAATGCGCTCACCCCATCCGCCGCATAAAGCTCGCGCCACCCGATATGGCCCGGCGTTCCCATGGGAACCGGAGGGTTATCCCCGTCGAGCGGCTGGAACAGCATGAAGACCGCGCCCTGCGGATCGGCGAGGACGGAAAAGCGGCCCACGCCGAGAATGTCCTCGGGCTCGCGCAAAACGGTGCCGCCCGCCTGCCGGACGTTGGCGGTGGAGGCATCCACATCCTCGGTGCCCACATAGCCGACCCAGCCCGGGCGTCCACCACCGGCGGAAGCCTCAGCGGGCAGCGTCATGACACCAACGACACCTTTATCGCCGGCATGCATGACCGTGTAGCGCATGTCGGGTTGGCTGAAGTCGCGCGGCGTCCATCCGACGACAGCGCTGTAGAATGCCTGGGCGGCATCCATGTCGGTGGTCATCAGCTCGTACCAGACGAAAGTGTTGGGAGACGTGGCCATCATCGAATTCCTTTGTAGTGCAGCAGGTTTATTCACCGGAATGGCAGATTGATTTCGACCTACGCCGCCGGTCCGGCATAGGCTTTTTCGAGCGTCGCGATATCGAGCTTGATCATCTTCATCATCGCATCCATCACGCGCTTTGTACGGGCGGTGTCCTTGTCCTTGTGCATCCGCATCAGTGCTTCCGGCACGATCTGCCAGGACACGCCGTAGCGGTCCGTGATCCAGCCGCATTGCTGCGGCGTGCCGCCATCCGACAAGGCATTCCACAATCGGTCGACTTCCGCCTGATCGGCACAGCTCACGAAGAGCGAGATGGCGGGCGTGAACTGGAAATAGGGCCCACCGTTCAACGCTATATAGCGCGATCCCGCAAGCGTGAACTCCACGACCATTACGCCGCCCGGCGAGCCGCCGGGCGTTTCGGTCGTGTAAGGCACGACCGCATCGATGCGGGAGCCGGGCAGCAGCGACACGTAGAATGTCGCGGCTTCCTCAGCCTTTCCGTCGAACCACAGGCAGGGTGCGATCGCCGTCATCGTTCTTCTCCCGTATCGAGAAGAACCTGGAACCCGCCCCAGAACATGCGCTTGCCGTCGAAGGGCATGTCGGTCATGCCAGCGAGACGCGGGTCCGCCATCACCTTCCTGTTGCCTTCGTTGCGCGCCTCCTTGGACGGCCAGACGATCCAGGAGAAAACGACGTTCTCCGCGCCATCGGCCTTCACTGCTTTCTTGAAGTCGGTGACTTCGCCGTCGGGGATGTCGTCGCCCCAGCATTCGACGACCCGAAGCGCACCGTGCTCCTTGAAAATCGGTGCGGCCACCTCGGCGACCTTGCGGTAAGCCTCGCGCTTCTCGGTGGGAACCGGAATGATGAATCCGTCGACATAGCTCATCTTCATTTCCTTGCTGATCTTGCTTCAGGTTTCACGCGGCAGCGACCTGTCTCAATGGCCGGCCATTTGCTCACGATTGCGGTCGCGCAACTCGGAGGCTTCCGGGCTCATGATCTCGGCGAAGTCCGCCATCTCGTAGAGCGGGCGGATCTCGATCTCGCTGGGCCCCGGCATTGGGTTAGGACAGCGCTTCACCCATTCGACCGCCTCAGTCAGATCCTTGACCTCCCAGAGCCAGAAGCCGGCAACCAACTCGTTGGTCTGTGCGAACGGCCCGTCGATGACGGTACGACTCGCGCCGTCGAAGGCCACGCGCTTGCCCTGGGATGACGGCTTCAATCCGTCGCCCGCCTGCATGATGCCGGCCTTGACGAGCTCTTCGTTGAATTTACCCATAGCTTCGAAGAGCTCGGTCGAGGGCATAAGGCCCGCTTCGCTGTCCTTCGTCGCCTTCACCAGAACCATCACGCGCATCGTCGTTTCTCCTCTCAGCCCTTGGCCGTCTCGGACATCGCGGCTTTCGCAGCCTCAACATCCATCCACATGATCTCCCAAATATGACCATCCGGATCCTCGAAGCTGCGGCCGTACATGAAGCCGTAATCCTGCTTGGGGCCCGGATCGGCGTGTCCGCCGGCTGCGGTTGCTTTTGCGACGGTGCCATCCACCTCCTCACGGCTGTCGGCGGAGAGGCAGTTCAGGACTTCGGTGGTGGTGCGCGAATCGGCGATTTTCTTCGTCGTGAACTGGCTGAACTTCTCGTGGGTCAGCAGCATCACATGGATGGTCTCGGAAAGGATCATACCGCTGGCGGTGTGATCGCTGAATTGCGGGTTCTTGACGGCTCCGACAGCCTCATAGAACGCGGTGGCGCGTTCCAGATTCGAGACCGGCAGGTTGACGAAAATCATCTTGGGCATTGGTCGTTCCTCTCGTTTGGTTTGACATTGATTTCGCATAAAGTTATAAAAAGCAACTATGAAGTTAGAAAAAATAACTGAAAAGGCTGAACCGAAGCCCCGCAGACATTATGAGGATGCCTGCGCTGCGGCCCACGCCCTCGACCTATTGGGCGAGCGCTGGGCCCTTCTCGTCATGCGTGAGCTGATGCTCGGGCCGAAGCGCTTCAGCGACCTGCGGGCGAGCCTTCCCGGAATCAGCGCGAACGTCCTCACCCAACGCCTCGAAGGGCTCGAGGCGGCCGGTGTTCTCGTGAAGCGCAAGCTGCCGCCGCCGGCGTCGACACAGGTCTATGAGCTGACCGAATGGGGCTATGAGAGCGAGCCGATCTTCCAGGCGCTGGGCCGCTGGGCGGCACGCTCTCCCATGCATGATCCGACGCTTCCCTTCAGCGCAGCATCCTTCTGCCTCTCGCTGCGCACCATGATCGACGCGAAGCAGGCAGAGGACATCGAAGCCCGGATCGGCTTTCGCCTGGGTGAGGAGACTTATCGTGCCCACCTGTCCAACGGCGGCATCGAGATCGCGCGCGGTCCCATCGACGATGTCGATCTGGTCATGGCCGGAACGCCGCCCATTCTCGCCGGGGCGATCTACGGTGGTCAGCCACTGGAGGCTCTCGAACAGGCCGGCGTGCTGCGCATCGAGGGCGACCGCGACTTGGCGAAACGCTTCATAACCCTGTTCCCCCTGCCGCCGAAAGCCGTGCATCCGGGCGGAGCGGTTTAAGCCTTGCGCGCCTTCAGCGTCCGGAACTCTTCAGCATCCATGACGCCGCGCTCGTTGTTGCAGGCCTGACAGGCCAGCACGAGGTTTGCTTGGTTGAGCGGCCCGCCCATGGAACGTGGCAACACATGGTCCAGGGTGGCAAGATCGGCTGCGCGGCTCACGCCTTTCTGCAGCCGGCGCGTCTGCACGCCGCAATAAACGCAGGCGCCGCCATCGCGGGCGAAGATGGCCTCGAACAGCTGGATGCGTTGCTGGGCTTTCATGAGGCGGGAACCGGGAGTGAGTGGGATGGTTGCTCTGAAGAGAGCAACGGAGGATGCCATGGTAGACACCCGTCGCAGGAACCGAAACCCCTCTCGCGATGATAACACAGACGTGCTGCCCGGCGCGGTCGGCCTGCGCAGTGGACAGGGTTATCCCAGCCGCTATGGCAATCTCCGTGAGGGTTTTGCCGGCGGCGTCATCGAGGACGGGCATCGCGGACCTCCAGACGATGAAGGCTTCGCGCCGGCTTACGACCGCCGCCGCTCGGGACTCGGCGCCTTCGGCGACCGCGATCCCAACGATCCGGAGCTTCGCTCGGATGACGACGAGAAATCTCGGCTTGAAGGCTCGCACCGTGGGCGTGGCCCCAAGGGCTACAAGCGCACCGACGAGCGCATCCATGAGGATGTGTGCGAGCGCCTGATGCATGACCGCTTCATCGACGCATCCGACGTGGAGGTGAGCGTGTCTAACGGCGAGGTCACCCTGTCCGGCACCGTCTCCAGCCGAGGTCTGAAGCGCCGCGCGGAGGATCTCGCGGAGCTAGCCTCGGGCGTGACCCATGTGCAGAATAATCTGCGGGCCGAGGGCGTCTGACGGTTCATACGCTTGACGCGTAAAGCTGAGCCTACACGAAGGCATGCCTTGCATTCACAGGGCAAAGGTTTCATGACCCTTCCATCGGTGCCTGTCGCCCTTCTCCGGTGGTTTCCTCATGTTCGGCATTCCCGTTTTCGATCTCGCTTGGCTCGTCATCGCGCTGCTCGCGGCAGGCGCCATCACCGGCCTGCTCGCCGGCGTGTTCGGGGTCGGGGGCGGGGCCGTGGCGGTGCCGATCCTCTACGAACTCTTCCGCCTCCTCGAAGTGCCGGATGAAATCCGCATGCCGCTCTGCGTCGGCACCTCGCTCGCCATCATCGTTCCCACCTCGATCCGCTCCTTCAGGGCACACCACGCCAAAGGCGCGGTGGACATGTCGATCCTGAAGGTCTGGGCGGTGCCGGTGGTTCTCGGCGTCGCGGCGGGCAGCGTGATCGCGCGCTATGCCCCCGCCGATCTCTTCAAGGGCGTGTTCGTGGTGGTGGCGGGCTTCTCGGCCATCCGCCTGCTCTTCGGCAAAGACACGTGGCGGCTGGGGCTCGACATGCCGTCCAGGGCCATCATGGTGGCCTATGGCTGGTTCATCGGCGTCCTCTCGGCGCTCATGGGCATCGGCGGAGGGCAGCTCTCGAACCTGTTCATGACCTTCTACAACCGCTCCATCCATCAGGCGATCGCCACCTCCTCGGGCCTCGGCATCCTGATCTCGATCCCCGGCGCGCTGGGCTACATCTATGCGGGCTGGCCGCATATGGCGGATTACCCGACCGTCACGGCCTTCCAGCCGCCGTTCGCCTTGGGCTACGTGTCGGTGCTCGGCTTCATCCTGTTCATCCCGACAAGCGTCTGGATGGCGCCCATCGGGGCGCGTCTTGCGCACCGTCTGTCGAAGCGCCGGCTGGAGGTGGCCTTCGGCATCTTCCTGCTTATCGTCTGCGCCCGCTTCGCCGCGAGCCTTCTGGCTTAAGGCACCTCCGGTTGAGGCGTCGGATGGATGACGGGTTTTTCCGGCCCCGGCGGCTGCTCGGGCAGGGATGAGGGAACGCTTGGCGGCAGCGGGGCCGGCGGTGTCTCGGGCGGCGTCGGCATCACGGGCAACGGCTCCGTCGGCGGCGGCGCGGGGTAGAATTCATCCGGCTGAGGACGAGAGCTGGCGATCAGGGACAAGGCAACGCTCCTTTTTTCGACAACCGTCCCAATGCAAGAAAGTTCGCGGCAACGAAGTGTTGCCATGATGCAATTCGTTTACGATGAACGACGAACGAAACCGCCTGTCTTCGGCCTCAAACCTTGACCTCACCTGCGATTGCGGTCAGGACGGAAGGGTCATCACGCTCAAGGGGTCATGCATCATGCGGTTTCCGAAGTCTCTCGCCCTCGCCAGCCTGATCATGACGGGCGCGGCCGCGCTGCCTGCCCATGCTGCAGATCCCGCCTCCTATACGACGCTGCCTTCCATGACCTCCGGCTGGATCGTGACGCTGAAGGGCAATCTGAAGGTGGGGCCTTCCTATCCTGGCGCCGACGATTGGAGCTTCATCGGCTTTCCCTCCATGAGCTTTCGCCGCGCCGGAACGGTGGAGCGCTTCAGCGCGCCCGATGACGGCCTGAGCTTCTCCTTCCTCAGCTATTCCTCCCTTCGTTTCGGCGTGGTCGGCCGCTTCCAGGGCGGCCGCTACTATCAGGACAACAGAGAGCTCTATGGTCTGGAGAAGATCAATTGGGCCGTCGAGCCCGGTCTCTTCGTGGAATACTGGCCGGTCGAGTTCCTGCGCGCCCGCGCCGAGGTGCGTCGCGGCTTCAACGGCCATGAAGGCTTCGTTGCCGATCTCGGCCTCGATCTCGTTCAGAGCTTCGGCGCCCTCACCGTCTCTGTCGGCCCGCGTCTTGCGCTCGGCGACGATGAATTCACCCAGACCTATTTCGGCGTGACGCCCGTCGAGGCGGCGCTGAACGGCCAATTGACGCCCTATGACCCGTCCGGCGGCATCACCTCCGTGGGCGCGACCGTGGGCGCCAGCTACACTTGGTCAGAGCAATGGTCGACGACGGCCTTTGTGACCTACAAGCACCTCGTGGGCGATGCGGCCGACAGCCCGATCGTGAAGCAGTTCGGCTCGGAGAACCAAGTCGGCGTGGGCCTAACCGTCTCCTATTCCTTCGGCTACGGCGGCTAACTCCAATAAAAAACCCGGAGCGTCAGGGACGCCCGGGCTCGTCTTTCCATCAGATGCAAAAGCGTCAGGCTGCGAGGCTGGCGCGCTCTGTTTCCCCGCCGCGATAGATGCAGCCTTCCGTCGAGCCGGGCATGCCGCGCTTGAGCTCGACTTCCTCGAGGCCCGGGAAGCGCTCCTTCACGAGACGCCAGATATAGGTGGTGACGTTCTCGAGCGAGGCGATGCCGATCTCCGGATTGAGATCGAGATTGCCATGATCGAGGCCCGTACCGTGATTGCCCTTGATCTCTGTGATGTAGTTCTCGACGTCGTAGAGGTTCACCGGCCAGCCATACACATCATCCAAATCGCCGCCGAACGTGAGCTTGACGATGAAGGTATGCCCGTGCAGCCCGGAATACGGATGTACTGAATGGGCCGCTTCGAACGTGAATTCGCAGTAAGTCTTCATGATCCTATCTCCAGGGATTGGTTTACAGGTCTGAGGAGTTGAAAGGCTTCAGGCGACCTCCGCCGTGCGCTTGAGCGCTGCGAGAGAGTGGCTGAGTTCGCGGGCAGGTTTGGGCCTGCCGAAGTAGTAACCTTGCACCTCGGTGCATCCGGCGGCGCTGATCTGGAGGAACTGGTCCTCCGTCTCGACGCCTTCCGCCACGGTAGTCATGCCGAGGCTCGCGCCGAGGCCGGCGATGGAGCGCACGATCGCGAGACAATCCGCCCGCGACGACATCTCGCGTACAAAGGATTGATCGATCTTGATCTTGTCGAACGGGAAGCTGCGGAGATAGCTCAGCGACGAGTAGCCCGTTCCGAAATCGTCCATAGCGATGCGCACGCCGAGCCGGCGCAGCTGGTGCAGAGTCGCGATGGTGACATCGTTGTCCTGAAGCAGCACGGATTCCGTGATCTCCAATTCCACGCGCTCGGGCGCAAGGCCGGAGCGCGCGAGCGCCCGCCCGACACTCTGCACGAGAGTGCGGTTGCGGAACTGCACCGGAGACAGGTTGACGGCCACCTTGATGTTCTTCGGCCAATGCATCGCCGCCATGCAGGCCTGCTCGAGCACCCAGTCGCCAACGCTGACAATGAGGCCGATATCCTCGGCCACCGGAATGAACTCTCCGGGCGGAACGAGGCCGCGCTCGGGATGGCGCCAGCGCAGCAGCGCCTCGAAACCGCTGATCTCGTTGGCGCGGATGTTGATCTGCGGCTGGAAGAAGAGCTCGAATTCCTTGTTGGGGAGCGCCTTCCGCAGATCCATCTCCAGCGCGCGGCGGGCCTGCAGCTCCGCATCCATTTCGGGCTCGAAGAAGCGGTATGTCCCGCGCCCTTCCGCCTTGGCGCGGTAGAGCGCCAGATCCGCCTGCTTGAGGAGATGATCGGGGGAAGGGTTGTCATCGAATGCCAGCGCGATGCCGATGCTGGTGCCGATCACGATCTCCTGGCCGTCGAGATCGTAGGGCATGCCGATGGCCTCGCAGATGCGGGTTGCGAGCATCGCGCATTCCTGCGGATCGGAGGCGATCTGAAGGATCGCGAATTCATCGCCGCCGAGACGGGCCACCACGTCCTGGCTGCGGATGCAGCTGCGCAGGCGCGCCGCGACCGCCTGGAGCAGGGTGTCGCCGGTCTCGTGGCCCAGCGAGTCGTTCACGTCCTTGAAGCGGTCGAGATCGAGGCAGAGCACGCCCACCAGCAGTTTCTGGCGCTGGGCCTCGACGAGCGCATGGTCCAACTGCTCGCGGAAGAGAACGCGGTTGGCGAGATCGGTGAGCGCATCGTGATGCGCCATGTACGCGATCTGCGACTCTGCCTGCCGGCGCTCCGTGATGTCCTCATAGGTCGCCACCCAGCCGCCATTTGACATGGGCTGATGCGAGATCGCGAAGGTCTGACCGTCCGGCTGCTCATGGATGAACGTGAATTGCTGCCGGTTGCGCAGGAGTTCCTGCTGCTCGACGAGGATCCCACGCAGAGCCTCGGCATTTCTCCAGGGGCGCGACACCGCCTGTTCCAGCAGCCCGCCCAGGGTCGTTCCCGATTCAACCGAACTGTCGAGGCCGAAGAGATGGGCGAAGCGCGCATTGAACACGATGATGTGCTCGTTGCCGTCCACCATGCACAGGCCGTGGGACATGTTGTTGAGCGCGGCATCGAAGCGCTCGTTCTGCGTCCTGAGTTCGTGCTCCTGGCGCTGCAGCGCCTCGTTGCGCAGTTGCAGCTCCTCATAGGCGCTGCCCAGCGCCTTGTTCGTCCGTTCCAGCTTCACCGACATATTCTGGAAGTTGTCGGCGAGAAGCCGCAGCTCCCGATGCGCCTTTTCCAGAAGCCTGTTGTGCCACCCTAAGAGCGCCAGCAGGATAAGCCCGAGCACGATAAGGCCGCCGGCAAGGCTGGAGAACATCCAGTGCAGACGGATAAGTTCATGCTGGTCCTGGGACGTTCGCTCGCCGCCGTAATGGTTGGCAGCGGAGGCGAGGCCCGAGATATCGAGCTGCAGCGGCTCGAGAAGACGCAATGCGGCTTTCGCATTGCCGGGACGTTCCAGATTCTCGATGAGCGGCTGCGTTTCGTTCAGAACATCCACCATGTGGCGGACGAAGATATCCCATTCAGGATAGCGATGCAGGAATTCCCGGAATTCGCCTGCCGAGAGAAGGTTGACGCGGCTCTGGAAGATGTCGAAGCGCAGGGACACCTCGTCCTTGGTCATCTCCCCATCGGGAGCCATGTAGGCGCTGAGGCGCTGTTCAAGGCGCGTGAATTCATGCACCGCCTGGCTGGCATGCCAGGGCGTGTTGTAGCGGGAGACCTGCTTGAGAGCGTTCTGCCGCTCGACGATGAGTATCGTGATATAGGCAGCCGAAAGGATGAAGCCAACGATAACGACGGCCAGCACCAGTTTGAGCACGCGCAGCGACAAGACCCGTCTCTCCGAAAAGCTCTGGCCCGGTTACTTCACGACGATCTTGGCGATCTGCCAGACCGAACGGCCGAAATAGGTCTGGTTCTTCAGCTCGGGATCGCTGTCGAAGGGATAGACGATGAAGAGCGGCCCCTTGTCCTTCACGGGCATGTACTCGCCGTTGATCTTCAGGGCGAGAAGGACGTTGTACTTCATCACGTCCGCCATGGGGATGTCGCTGCTGTAATCGTTGAGCGCGACGACGAGCAGGTGCTCACCCTTGGCGCCCAGATGCTGCATCAGCTTGGACAGCGGCACGCCTTCGAACTTGACCTTGCCGTTGTACCAGGGCGTCTCGGTCTCGAAGGAAACCATGCCGAGGGATTCGAGCATCTCGCGGTCGAACTCGGCGGTTTCGCCCTTGTTGGTCGACGCGATCTTACCGGACACCGTGAGAATGGGCTTGCTGGTTGGATTCGGCAGCGGAGCCGCTTCCACATGCGTCGCCCCGGCCCATGCGCTCAGCGCAACGAGCATCCCGAGAAGAAAGTTCTTCATGCTGACCCCCAACATTGGCTGCCCATCCAATGGCAATCCAGTTATTCATTTATTCGAGGCCGGGTAAAACTTTATTTAAATAAAATAGCAATAAATTTGCATATCTATTACAATATATCGTTATCTCGGCACTCATTTACTGCAATATTGTAGCAACAGGATGCGCTAAGTCTTTTCTTCTTCTTGCCGCTGCTGCCTGATGGATTGTGGAGATGCCCTTGAAAGTCAAGCTGCCCCGCAGTTTCCCGCGGGGCGGCAAGTCGTAGCAGCCTATGACATCGAGCCTTTTAGAGCGGCTTGAGACCGGCTTCGATCTCGTCCCTGCGCGGCTCAAGGAAAGGTGGCAGCGCCAGACTCTCGCCGAGCTTGTCCATCGGCTCGTCGGTGGCAAAGCCGGGGCCGTCGGTGGCGATCTCGAACAGGATGCCGTTAGGCTCGCGGAAATAGAGGCTGCGGAAGTAGTACCGATCCACCGGGCCGCTGGAGGGCGCGCGCAGGGTCYGCAGGCGCTCCCAACATTCCTGGTAACTCTTCTCGTCCGGGGTGCGGAACGCAACATGATGCACGCCGCCCGCGCCCTGTTGCGCGAAGGGCAGATGCGGCTCCACGGCCACGTGCAATTCGGCGGCAGGACCACCCTCGCCCATCTCGAATACATGCACCGGCGTGTCGCCGATCCGGTATTCGTTGCCCGCCCGCATATCCATGGCTGCCGTCAGAACCACAGCGGTGCGGTCGAGCTTCGGCACGCTGATCGTGATCGGGCCCAAGCCACGGATCTGGTACTCGGCGGGCACGGGGCTGCGCTCCCACGGATGAGCCTCGCCCTTGCCGCCGTCATCCACAAGGCTGAGACGCTGGCCCTCGAAATCCTCGAAGTCGAGAACGAGGCGTCCGTTGCGTTCGGTGACGCCCTGGTGCTGGATTTTCAAGGAATCGAACCGATCCTTCCACCAGGCAAGAGCCTTCTCGCCGTTCACGCGAAGTCCCGTCTGCGAAATGCTGTGCGTGCCGCGCCGCTCCCGCCCCACGGGCCAGTCGAAGAAGGTGATGTCCGTGCCGGGCGTGGCCTGTCCGTCCGCATAGAACAGGTGATAGGCGCTCACATCGTCCTGGTTCACGGTCTTCTTCACGAGACGCATGCCCAGCGCCTGGGTGTAAAAGTCATGATTGCGCTTCGCATCGGCGGTGACGGCCGTAAGATGATGAATTCCGGTCAGCTTCATGGGAATTGCTCCATTCGTTGACCGGAAGATAAATCTGCACGGCTGCAAGCGCGAGACCCAGGAGCGCCAAAGCGATATTGCTTTGATGCAAGGTAGGATGCTTTGCCCCTTTAACTATGCCGCCTTCTTGCGCAGGTCATCCGGCGTCACCTCCGGCGGGATCGGGCAGAGATAAGCGCGGCCGCCGGTGCGCTCCTTGAGCTCGGCCTTGGCACGGGCGACGAGATCGGGATTGCGCAGCACATCGGCCGCCGTGGTGGCCATGGCCTTGGCGGCGAGCACCATGCCCTTGTGGGCAACGGGCAGGTTGCCCTGTGTGACGAGCTGCCAGGTGTGGAACGGAGTGCCGATGGCAAAGCAGGCCGTGTGGCACTGGACCGTGGGCACGATCCAGCTCACATCACCCACATCGGTGGTGCCCATCATCACCTCTTCGCGCGTCGGCAGGCCGAGAAGGCCGTCGTGCAGAACTTGCGTCTTCAGCGACAGGTCGTGCGGCTTCACGCTGGCTAAAATATCTTCGTCGGTGAGTGCGTCTTTCTGGAGCTTTCCGGCGAAGTCGTAATCCGCCTTGTCGAAACCCGGCCCGCCGAGACGCTTCATGTTCTCGTACATCACCTGCTGCAGCACCTTGTTCGGCACGACATTGGAGGTGGCGTCCGTGATCTGCACGGAGACAGTGGTTTCCGTCATGAGGCCTGCGCCTTCCGCGATCTTCTTCACGCGCTCGAAAAGACGCTCCGCGTCGGGAAGATGCGGCGAGCGCACGAGATAGAGCGATTCCGCATAAGCCTGCACCACGTTCGGCGCATCGCCGCCCGTGTTGGTGATGGCGTAATGCACGCGCGCATCGGAGGGCATGTGCTCGCGCATGTAGTTCACGCCCACATTCATGAGCTCCACCGCATCGAGCGCACTGCGCCCCACATGGGGTGCTGCGGCCGCGTGCGCGGCGCGGCCCTTGAAGCGGAAATAGGCCTGGATGCAGGCAAGCGACGAGGTGGTCTGCACTTCGTTGACGATGCTCGGATGCCAGCAGAACGCCGCATCGAGATCATCGAACAGGCCGGCGCGCGCCATGAAGGTCTTGCCCGATCCGCTCTCTTCCGCAGGGCAGCCGTAATAGCGCACGGTTCCCGCGATGCCTTCCGCTTCCAGCGCATCCTTCAATGCAACGGCGGCAAGCGCCGAGCCGGAGCCGAGGAGGTTGTGGCCGCAGCCATGGCCGGGTGCTCCCGCAACCGTCGGCTGATGCCCCGTCACGCCCGAGACCTGCGCGAGATCGGGCAGCGCATCGAACTCGCCGAGAATCCCGACAATGGGGCCACCGTTGCCGTATTCCGCGATGAAGGCCGTCGCCATGCCGCCGACATCCTTCGTAATCCGAAAGCCCTCGCGCTCCATCATGGCGATCTGCTCGGCCACCGAGCGGTGCTCCTCGAAGGCCAGTTCCGGCATGGACCAGATGCGGTCGCTCAGGTCGCAATAGGCTTTAGCCTTCGCTTCGACGCGGCGAGCGACTTCATCGAGATTGAGACGGTCGTTATGCATGATCGGGAACACTCACGGTTTGAAAGATGCGCGCAACCTAAACCCGTTCCGCGTCTGACGGAAGGCCGTGCGGCATTCAGCCGACCGCCCCGCGCCTCGTTTTGCGATCCGGCAGGAAGCCGCCTGATTGGCGATTCCAAAGGCTCGCATAGATGCCGCCGCCTGTCAGCAACTCGGCATGCGATCCCTCCTCGACGATCCGTCCTTCGTCCATGACGATGAGGCGGTCCATGAGTTGCAGGGTGGAAAGGCGGTGCGCGATGGCGATCGCGGTCTTGCCTTCCATCAGCATGGCGAGCGATTCCTGAATCGCGGCCTCGACCTCGGAATCGAGCGCCGAGGTTGCCTCGTCCAAGACAAGGATCGGCGCATCCTTCAGGATCACGCGGGCAATCGCGATGCGCTGGCGCTGCCCGCCGGAGAGTTTCACGCCGCGCTCACCCACATGGGCGTCGTAGCCGCGCCGTCCCTTGCCGTCCACGAGGCGGTCGATGAAATCCGTCGCGTGGGCCTGGCGCGCCGCATCGCGCACGGCCTCATCGCTGGCGCCGGGCCGTCCGTAGAGAATGTTCTCGGCAATGGAGCGATGCAGAAGCGACGTGTCCTGCGTGACCACGGAGATCTGCCCGCGCAGGCTTTCCTCGCTCACATCCGCGATGTCCTGCCCGTCGATGAGAATGCGGCCTTCCTGCGGCTCGAAGAAGCGCAAGGTGAGGTTGACCAGGGTCGTCTTGCCGACGCCCGAGCGTCCCACGAGACCGATCTTTTCGCCGGGCCGGATGGTGAGGCTCAAATCATCGAGCACCCGGTCGCCATCGCCGTAGGAAAACGAAACATCCTCGAGACGGATCTCGCCGCGCGTCACCGTCAGCGGCATGGCATCGGGCTTGTCCTGCATGGTGAGCGGACGCGAGATCGTCTTCATGCCCTCCTGCACCGTGCCCACATTCTCGAAGATGCCCATGACCTCGAAGGCGACCCAACCGGACATGGAGACGATCTGGCTCGAGAGCAGAATCGCCGTGGTCATCATGCCCGCATCCAGGCGGTTCAGGGTGAACAGCCACACGGCGACGCCACCCATCGCGACGAGGAAGACTCCATTGAGGAAGATGAGCCCGGCGCTGTAGATCGTGTTCAGCCGCTGCTGGTGCAGGAACACGTCGTTCACCCGGCGATAGCCCTCGCTGATGTAAGCGTTCTCATCCCTGCGGCGCCCGAAAAGCTTGATGGTCATGATGTTGGTAAAACTGTCCACCACCTTGCCCGTCACGGCGGAACGCGCTTCGCTCGATTCACGGGAGCGGACCTTGATGCGCGGTAGGAAATAGACGAGCAGCGCCACATAGATCACGAACCATCCGGCCATGGGCAGAGCGAGGCGAATGTCCTGCGTCGCGAGAAGGCCGATGGAGGCTGCGCCGAAGATCAGGATCTGCCACACGGCGCGCGCCACCGACAAAACGGTCTCGCGCAAAGGCCGCCCCGTCTGCAACACGCGGTTGGCGATGCGGCCCGCGAAATCCTCCTGAAAGAAACCCAAGGGCTGGCGCACCACGTGCCAGTAATTCTGCCAATGCACCATGTTGGTGAAGGACACGGCGAGCGAGTGGTTAACCAGAAGCCGGAACAGGATCGTGCCGAGCGGCCGCACCAGCAGGATGATCGCCGCCATAGCCGTGAGCAGCGGCCCCGCCTCGCTCAGGATTCCGTCAGGCGAGGTATGCGAGAGCGCGTTGACGAGACGGCCGATGAGATAGGGGATCACCGCCTCGACCACCGCCAGCACGAAGCCGAGCGCAAACAGCGCCACGAACAGCCCTTTCGCCTGGGCGATGAAGTGCCAGTAGAAGCCCCAAAGATGATCCGGCGGTGAAGCCTCCGGTGGGCGTTTCGTGAATTCGATCCGGGTCTCGAAAAAGCGGAACATCCGCCTGTCATCATGCATGAGCCCGAATCAACGGGCAGCGAGCGGCAATGATGCAACAATCTTTGGCGGCGACGTGACAATTGTCCTGGGTGGGAGATTAGTTTTTTACTCGAGATATCTCACTTCAGAAAAGTTGAATATGTGACCTGATAATCCACAAGCATTCCATTCACAGAGGATCACATTACCTCGGACTCGATCAGCATCCTTATCTGATAACTCAAATCGGAACTTAAAAGGAAAGCTTAGATCCGGCCTAGAAGTATTAACTACAAGCTCAAGCTCATACTCACCTGCTTCCCAATAAAAAAGCCGGTTCAACTTAGCCCAAACATCTGAGCTAACTCCTGGTCGCTCGTGGTCAAATCGCGTCCAAAAAGCTCTTTGTTCGGCCTCTGAGAGATCACGCCAAACAATCTTAGAGCCCGTCCCGAAAAGGGGTTGAGTGGTCAGGGTAGCCGTGATTCCAAGAGGGTGCTGAAGCCTAACTTGGAAGCCCGCGATGTGGACCCCGACCACTCGGCGGCAGTATAGCCGCGACGGCTTGCGATACGAAACCGATTTGACCGATGCCGAATGGGCGCTGATTGAGCCGCTTCTGCCCGAGCCCCGCACCCGCGGGCGACCTC